>JAQVGF010000098.1 GCA_028696875.1 Dysgonamonadaceae bacterium | reverse complement strand
GATAAGATATCAGATATTGAACGTCCTGATTTAGTAATATTAGGTGTGAAAGCTTGGCAAATAATAGATATTCGCGATGATTTAAATAAGATTATACATGCAGATAGTTTGATTTTGCCCCTCCAAAACGGAGTTTTAGCGGCTGAGGAGTTATCAGAAAAAATTGATAAGAAAAATATTTTAGGGGGATTGTGTAGAATAATTAGCAAAATAGAATCGCCGGGCGTGATTAATCATTTCGGAGTTTCACCCACCATTGTTTTTGGAGAGATTGATAAACCTAAAACTGAACGGTTAATTCAAATTGAAAAGATTTTTGAAAAGGCGGAGATTGATGCTAACATATCTGACGACATCAATGCTGAGCTGTGGAAGAAGTTTATTTCCATTTGTGTAAGTGGCTTATTAGCTGTTACAAAAGCGACATATGGAGAATTAAGAGAATTGAAGGCTACACGAGATATGATGATAAGTTTACTTACAGAGGTTTATTTACTGGCACAAAAAATTGGAGTGAAGATTGAATCAGATTTTGTTGAAAAGACCGTCTCTACCATCGATGCATATCCTTATTATTCAACCTCTTCGTTAACAAGGGATGTGTGGGAAGGCAAACCATCGGAAATTGATTATCAAAATGGGACTGTAGTCCGATTAGGAAAAAAGCATGGAGTTGATACGCCAATTAACAGCTTTGTCTATAATTGTATATTGCCCGGAGAATTGAAAGCAAGAGGTTTGGATATAGAAAGCTACAATTCAGAATATAGATAAAGAAGAATCTTGTGAAAATGTTCGAAATAACAATATTAATAATAGTGCTCTTAAGCATCCTACTAATAGGAGCTCTTTATTTCTTTCAAGAAAAATTGATATTCTTTCCCCAAAAATTAGAGCAAAGTTATCGATATGATTTTGGCCATAATTTCAAAGAGTTGATGATTAAAACATCTGATGACAAATTGCTAAATGCTCTATTATTTGAGGCTGATAGACCCAAAGGTTTGATTTTTTATTTACATGGAAATGCTGGCTCGCTGGAATCGTGGGGCAGTGTAGCTAAATTATATACGGACATGAATTATGATGTTTTTATATTAGACTATAGAGGCTTTGGAAAGAGTGAGGGTAAGATAATTGGTGAGGAACAATTGTTTGAGGACAATCAAATAGCTTACAACAAGCTCAAGGAAATATACAAAGAAGAGGATATAATAATACTGGGGCACTCCATAGGAACAGGATTAGCTGCTAAGCTGGCATCTGAAAACAATCCCAAACTATTAATTCTGCAGGCACCATTTTACAGTTTCACAGAAATGATGAGCAATCAGTTTTTCTTTCCAACATTTATATTGAGATACAAGTTTCGAACAAACGAATTCTTGAAGCGATGCAAATGCTCCGTCGTTATCTTTCATGGAGATAAAGATGAAGTTGTTGATTACAAATGGTCTCTGAAATTGAAAGAAGAATTTAAGGAGAAGATTCAATTAATTACATTACATGGTGAAAGTCATAATGGAATAACAGAGAATGAAGATTATAGAAAGGAATTGCAAAAAATATTGGTCCAGTAATTACGAACGCATAACAATAGTTATATAGTGTCTGCCAAAAAATTCTTTGTTTTTGAGTTTTTGATAGGAAAAGGGCGAGAACAAAGCCAGTTCCGCCTTGACGGAAGTTTTCGTCCCAACGTGGCGGGATAACTGTTTCAAAAACGAAAGTAGCGTGGTGCATTGAGCTATGAGGTACCTGAGTGAAGTCGAAGGGTCGAAATGTGCCACATTGAGCGAAGTCGAAATGCACTGTTTGCACTTTTTTTTGTAAATACTATTTAGTTTGTAAATTTAACGTTCTACGTCATTTAAATTTCACGAATACAAAAAAAACAGATGAATATTAGAAAAGTACAGAAATCCGATAATAAATTTTTAGCGGATCTAATTAGAGAAGTTTTTGAAGAACACAATGCCCCAAAAGAAGGAACAGTATATTCAGACCCAACTACTGATAACTTGTATGAACTATTTAAAAACAAAAAATCTATACTTTGGGTAGTGGAAGAAAATAGTGAAATTTTAGGATGTTGTGGAATTTATCCTACTGATGGTCTACCTAATCACTGTGCAGAATTAGTGAAATTTTATCTTGTATCAAAAGCAAGAGGCAAAAAGATAGGAACAAAATTAATGGAGCAAAACATTAAATCTGCTATAGAATTGGGATATTCCGAATTATACATTGAGAGTTTATCACAGTTTGATAGAGCGGTGAAGATGTATAAAAAATTAGGATTTAAGAACCTTGAGAAGCCTTTGGGGAAGTCTGTCCATACATCTTGCAACATTTGGATGATTAAAAAACTTTTAGATGAATAAGATCTCGTTTTTATGGGTAAAAATAAGAAAATTTCAAAGAAAGATGTTGATTACTCGTCGTTAAGAATTTAGTTACATCTGGTGTTCTCTACCAAAAATAGAAATTCATTTCTAAATTGAATAGAATTACGAGATAAAGTTTTTAGCCATAAGGGGAAATTTTCTTGCCGTCGGGTTTAACCGACGGATAAGAGATATAATCGAGATATGGCTTTAGCCACATCTTTATCTTGAAAGGAATGTGGTTAGAACCAATAACAGATGCACAAATTGCAATATAGTTGTTTGCAAACAGGGAAAGTATTTATAAGAGTTTTATTGAGAACTTATCAAAAAGAATATACAGATGCCCGGTAAAGAAGGTAACATCGTTCACTCACAAAAATTTAAGGAACCAATATTATTTTACCACGGGTATGCCGCTCTTTGCTTAATTTTTGCGCTTTCTTTGCTTCCGAAAGAGGAAACACATGTTCAATAAAAGTTTTTATTTTATTCTCTTCTGCGAGTTTTGTTATCTCTTCAAGTTGCTCCGGATTGGACACAGAAGATATGTATTTAGTCTCCACACCGTATTCTTTCGCCAATTCCTCTGAAGGCTTCCCGGCTATAGAAACAAGAAAACCACCTTTTTTCAATACCTGAAAAGAGCGTTTTAAGGTATCTCCGCCAATAGTATCAAAAACCACATCAACATCTTTAACAGCATCTTCAAAATTCGTCGTGGTATAATCAATGAACTCATCCGCTCCCAGATTTTTGACAAAATCCTTATTACGCCCCGATGCCGTCCCGATAACATAAGCTCCTTTGGCTTTTGCCAATTGAACCGCCATAGAACCTACCCCACCGGAAGCTGCATGTATCAAAATTTTTTGCCCACTTTTAAGATTAGCCGCATCAAAGATTGCTTGCCATGATGTTAAAGCGCCCATAGGAATGGAAGCAGCATTCTTAAAATCAAGATTGTTCGGTTTTCTCCCAAGATCCTTTTCCTTTACAACAACATATTCGGCATAACAACCCAAAACAATCTTACCATAAACCGCTTCACCTATTTTAAATTTTTCTATATCAGCACCTGTTTCTTCTACAGTTCCTGCAAATTCTGCACCTAAGATAAGCGGAAGTTTCATCCCAAAGCTGCCCTCACGTATTTTCCAGTCGACAGGATTAACAGCGGCAGCATGAACTTTTACTAATATTTCATCTGCTTTTGGCTCAGGACGATCAACATCAGTATAATTCAACACGCTTTCATCACCATATTCTTTAACCTGTATCGCTTTCATTGTTTTCATTGCTCTGTTTTTTAAATTAAACACCATTTAAGAGATCGAACTTCTTCTCTCTCAATCAATCTCTTTCTTCTAATGTAATTCGTTAATTTCAGGAAAAGATTATTTTAATCTTTATGACGTACAGATAGATAACAAATAGTTCATATAAATGTTTCACAGAGTCGTACGCTACCGCGTTTATGCGTGGTTATCCGTTCAAACGATTTAAAATTGACTGGTTCCTTTTTTAAAGTATTGCCTCCGCTCACGCGCTTTTGCGTCGCATCAGCGAAATAAACTTTCCTCCTACAGACACAAAAAGAAACAGCACCACAGTCATTATCTCATGATTTTATATTCTTGATACTCTATAAATTAAAGGTTTTTTTGTATATTGCCTATTCAATATAATACAATACAAGTTATGAGATATTTATATATTTTATTCGCATTTTTAATTTTATCTTGGTCAACGCCTGCTCAAGATTATAAGAAGGCGAGAGAAAAAATGGTGACAGAGCAAATATCTAAAAGAGGTATTAAGCATGCTCATACGCTTGATGCAATGAGAAAAGTAGAGCGTCACCTCTTTGTACCACCGGCGTATATGCGCATGGCTTACGATGATGGTCCCATGCCAATAGGATATGGTCAGACCATTTCACAACCTTATATAGTTGCATATATGACAGAGATTATAAAACCAAAATCAGGCGATAAAATTCTGGAAATTGGTACAGGTTCAGGGTACCAGGCTGCTATTTTAGCAGAAATTGTTGACAAGGTGTATACCATCGAGATTGTTTCAGAACTTGCAAATGCAGCTTCTGAGAGATTACAAAAACTTGGTTATGATAATGTCGAAGTGATTAGTGGCGATGGTTATTATGGTTTGGAAGAAGAGGCTCCTTTCGATGCTATTGTTGTAACAGCCGCCTCTGAACATATTCCTCCTTCACTAACTCAGCAACTGAAAGATGGAGGGAAAATGGTTATCCCTGTTGGTTCACCTTTTCTTGTTCAGACACTTATGTTGGTTGAAAAAAAGGGAGGGAAAATATCTACATCGAGCTTGATGCCGGTTAGATTTGTGCCATTCACGAGAAGCCGGAAGGAATAAAAAAAGTTGAAGCATTAAGAAATGAATAGAAAGATTTATCTCTCCCTCGGGCTTCTTTCCGCGTCATTAATAGCTTTTCAGTTGGCATTGATGCAGTTGATTTCTGCCGTGCAATGGAATCATTTTGCCTATATGGTAATTTCGATTGCTCTGCTGGGATTTGGTGCCAGCGGCACACTTCTTGCGCTAACAAGGAAATGGTTTGAGCGACACGCAGAGTTTGCCTTATATCTGCTGATGATTCTTACAGGAGTTTCTATGAGCGGAATTATTCTCTTTTCATCGGCACTTTTCGGGAAATTCGATACATACCTAATTTTTGTTGATCTCTCCAACGTTAAATATCTTGTTCTCTCCTATTTTTCATTTTTTATCCCTTTCTTTTTTGGAGCACTTGCCATTGGACTAATTTATATTCAATACGTTAATCGTATTGGGACTATGTATTTTGCTGATTTGTTAGGATCTGGTCTTGGAGGAATTTTTCTGCTGCTATTACTCTGGTTATTTTATCCTGCTCAGCTACCTGCAGCAGTATCTATCCTGCCGATTATTGCCGGAATACTTATTATTCCCAAATCATGGGCAAGAAGATTAATAATTCCATCTCTGCTTCTTCTTCTTTTGCCGATTTATCTGATTATTTCCCCATCAAAACTTCCGGTGTCGGAATTTAAAGGTGTCTCAGGTGCATTGAATATGCCTGAAAGTAAGATTTACATGGAAGAAAAGAGCCCTTACGGACATATTCAAGTCATAGAGAGTCCGTCATTACGATATGCCCCGGGTTTAAGCCTCTCTTTCACAGAGGACATTCCTGTTAGTGATGCTTTATATATCAACGGAAATTGGTTTGGTCCACTTACAGATAGAACAGAGAATAACAAAATCCATTTTCTTGATTATACCACCCATAATTTGGCTTATGTGATTTCTGAGCCTGGCAGTGTACTTATTTTGGATGGAAGAACGGGATTACATGCAGATCATGCACTTTGGAATGGAGCTTCAAAAGTTACTTTTGTAGAAGAAAACAAAAAGGTATTGGATTTACTTAAGAATGAACTTGCTTTTAAGATTGATTCTCTCTTTTCAGATCCAAAGCTCACATCAATAAGTTTGCATTCGCGAAGTTTTCTTCTGTCGGACACTTCCCATTATGATCTTATAGTTTTACCACCAATAGAAAGTTTCGGGGGCAGCTCCGGGGTAAATGCTCTTGAGGAGCAGTACATATTAACTTTGGATGCCATGAACGATATTTGGGACCATCTTAATGATAGTGGTATGATTGAAGTCACCTCTTGGATGGATTATCCTGTACGGAATCCTCTAAAAATCTTGGCTACACTTGTTGAAACTCTGGAGAAAAAGGGGTATATGGAGATCGAACAACATCTAATAGCGATTCGAAGTTGGGGAACTATCAGTTTTGTTCTTAAAAAATCACCATTTACCGCTGATGAAGTATCAAGAGTAAGAGATTTTTGTGAACTCATGTATTTCGATCCGGTTCTATTACCGGGGATTGACTCTTCTGAAAGATCGGCTTTTAATCATTTAGAGGATAGCGGTTTTTTTAGTTCTGTTGATCAGATAGTTTCCCCGGAAAGAGCTTCCTTTTATAAAAACTATGATTTTAATATTCATCCTGCTACTGATAGCAAACCCTATTTTTCTCAATTTCTTAAACTTGCGCGATTAAACAAGTTGCGCGATATGTTTGGGCAAGGAGCTCTCCCTTTCCTTGAAATAGGGTATTTCATCACACTACTAACCTTTATCCAGATATCACTGATCGCTTTTATTTTGATTATTTTACCCCTGTTTTTCACCAAATGGAAAGGGAAAGGAAAAGTTTATACCTTATTCCATTTCAGTGGCATAGGGATAGGATTTATGTTTGTGGAGATTATATTTATTCAGCAATTTATCCTCTATTTTGGCAATCCTGTTATCGCAGCCTCAGCCGTGTTAAGCGGGATGTTAATATCTTCAGGTATTGGTAGTTTGATATCATCGAGATTTAAAAACAGTAATAGGAGTCTTTTGGTAATTCTTTCACTGGTGATCCTCTTTATTCTGTTTTATGCGTTTATTCTTACTCCTCTCTTAAGAGCATCAATTAGTTTACCTTTTTCCCTGAAAATTATTTTTTCAATACTTCTTATATCTCCCGTTGCATTTTTTATGGGAATGCCCTTCCCAATTGGGTTAAAGCAGCTCAACGAACATAACAATACGCTTATCCCATGGGCATGGGGAATTAACGGGTGCTTCTCTGTAATAAGCACAGTTTTGGCAACCATTATTGCTGTTGAAGCAGGATTTTTATGGGTTATGCTTCTTGCCAGTTTGGCCTATGGATTTGCTTTGGTGGCGAATGTTTTTAGATAAGTGTGATCCTTATATATAGCACGATTGTATCACGAGGCACTTCTGCACATTGCGGCTCCAGTCCGCATTGTGCGTTAAAAGACAAAGATGTTGAAACAATTGACTGAAAGATTTGCGATATATCTGTAATTAATAACGCCCTGAGATAAAAAACAGACGAATGCTACAACTTTTAATTGGGGATGTTGTATATTTACTGCATAAATTTGAAGTTAGCTGCAACTGTAACGAAACAGTTAACAAAAACCGGAGCACTGAAAACTTAACAGAAAAAGCATAAAATAAAAAAAAGGAAAATATGTATCTATTTTTTGACACCGAAACGACAGGATTACCAAAAAAATTGGAAAGCACCCGTTACCGATCTAAACAATTGGCCAAGACTTGTTCAACTTGCATATTTGTATTATGACAACAATGGAAATAAAATTTCAGGAGGAGATTTTATTGTCAAACCTGAAGGATTTACTATTCCGGCAGAGGCTTCAAGAGTTCACGGAATTTCAACTAAGAGAGCACTCAGAGAAGGAGAGTCAATCACTTCAGTCTTGCAACACTTTAATTCTTTAATTGGACAAGCAAGTTATCTTGTGGCTCACAATATTTCATTCGACGAAAAAATTGTAGGTTCAGAATTTTTAAGAAATGGAATGCAAAACAGTATTCTGTCTAAAAATAAAATATGTACAATGGAACGAACAACACGTTTTTGTGCAATAAACGGACCTTATGGTTATAAATGGCCAAAACTTTCAGAATTGCATTATAAACTTTTCGGAACCGGTTTTGAAGAA
>JAQVGF010000097.1 GCA_028696875.1 Dysgonamonadaceae bacterium | reverse complement strand
AGCAAAGTTATCAAATAATATGGTTTTTTTCGCAAGCAGTTTTCGTTCTTTTTACATTAAAGTAGTATCTTTGTGAATATGATAGTTTTGGTTTACGGAATAGTTTATCAATTCTACCTTAACACAAAAATATAAATCTCAAAAAATATAGATGTATTATGAACGAACTTGATCTGATGAAAAAAGCTGCGAATAACATTCGCATATTATCCGCTTCCATGGTTGAAAAAGCAAAATCCGGGCATCCCGGAGGAGCAATGGGTGCGGCTGATTTTATTAATGTTCTATTTTCGGAGTTTATTGAATATGACCCCGATAATGCGCATTGGGAATCGCGCGACCGGTTTTTTCTCGATCCCGGGCACATGTCGCCCATGCTCTATTCAGTTTTAACATTTAGCGGCAAGTTTTCATTGGATGATTTACAAGAGTTTCGCCAGTGGGGTAGTGTTACGCCCGGACATCCTGAAATAGATGTTATGCGCGGCATAGAAAACACTTCCGGACCACTTGGACAAGGTCACACCTTTGGAGTGGGAGCAGCTATTGCTGCAAAATTTCTGAAGCATCGTTTGGGCGAAAGCATGGATCAAACTATTTATGCTTTCATTTCCGATGGTGGTATTCAGGAAGAAATTTCACAAGGTGCAGGTAGAATTGCAGGTCATTTGGGTTTGGACAACTACATCATGTTTTATGATTCAAATAGTGTTCAGTTATCAACTTTAACCAATGCTGTAACAAGCGAAGATGTAGCTAAGAAATATGAAGCGTGGAACTGGAATGTTATTACCATAAATGGTAACGACGTAAAAGAGATTCGCAAGGCATTGAAAGATGCGAAAGCTGAAAAAAGAAAACCAACTCTGATAATTGGTGAAACAATTATGGGATTAGGTGCGCTTACAGATGATATGGAGCCTTTTGAAGGACAGGTTTCCATGCACGGGCAACCCTTGAGTGCAGCAGGTGGAAGCATTACCAAAACTTTGGAAGGTTTAGGAGGAAATGCAGATGAACCATTTATGATTTTTCCGGAAGTAAAGGAACTTTATGAAAAGCGACAAGCTGAATTAAGAAAAATAGTTGCTCTTAAGAAGGAGAAAATAAGAAAATGGGAAAAGGAAAATCCGGAATTAGCCGATAAAAAGAAAAAATGGTTCAATCGCGAACTACCAAATATTAATTGGGAAGAGATTCAACAAAAATCGAATCAGGCAACACGCGCTGCTTCAGCAAATGTTTTATCTGTTTTGGCAGAAAACGTTGAAAATATGATTGTTGGCTCTGCCGATTTATCCAATTCTGACAAAACCGATGGTTTTCTGAAGAAAACCACAGCATTGCAAGCCGGTGATTTTTCAGGAGCCTTTTTGCAAGCAGGAGTATCTGAACTTACTTTGGCGGGTTTAAGTGTAGGAATGAGCTTGCACGGTGGAGTTATTCCGGCATGCGGAACATTTTTTGTCTTCTCAGATTATATGAAACCCGTTATTCGTGTGGCAGCTCTAATGGAACAACCCGTTATTTTTGTTTGGACACACGATGCATTTAGAGTGGGAGAGGATGGTCCTACGCATCAACCCGTGGAACACGAAGCTCAAATTAGATTGTTGGAAAAATTACAAAATCACAGTGGCCACAACTCCATGCTTGTATTACGTCCCGCCGATGTTCACGAAACCACAGTTGCGTGGAAGATGGCATTTGAAAATGACAAAAGCCCAACGGGATTAATTTTGTCAAGACAAAATATTACCGATCTTCCTGCAAAGGAAAACCGTTATGAAGAAGCATTGCAAGTTGAAAAAGGTGCTTACATTGTGCAAGATGACGCTGATTACGATGTTATTTTATTAGCTTCGGGATCAGAAGTTTCCACGTTGGTTGAAGGTGCAAAATTGTTGAATGACGATGGTATCAAAACCCGTATCATATCCGTTCCATCAGAAGGGCTTTTCAGATCTCAAAGCAAAGAATATCAACAAACAGTATTGCCGCACGGCAAAAAGGTTTTTGGACTCACTGCCGGATTACCCGTAACGCTGCAAGGTCTTGTGGGAAGCGATGGTGCGATTTGGGGAATGAACTCTTTTGGTTTTTCAGCACCCTATACTGTATTAGATGAGAAGTTAGGTTTTACCGGTGAGAATGTATTTAAACAAGTAAAAGAATTTTTAAATGAAAACTGAGAATAAGTCATTGTTTGGTGAATCAGTTAAACCCATTGGTTTAGCCGGCGATCACGCAGGATTTCCTGCGAAAGATTTCATCATTACCAAGCTAAAAGAAAAAGGAATTCCTTATATCGATTTCGGAACCTACACTACTGAATCTTCCGACTACTCAGACTTTGGCCATCAATTGGCCAAAGCTGTGGAAGCGGGTGAATGTTATCCCGGAATTGCTATCTGTGGATCGGGAAACGGAGTGAATATGACGGTTAACAAACATCAAGGTATTAGAGCTGCTCTGTGCTGGAACAAAGAGATAGCACAATTGGCACGCGCTCATAATGATGCAAACATACTTTCATTACCCGGAAGATTTTTAGAAGAAGAAGAGATTTATGAGATTCTTGTTACATTCCTAAACACACCGTTTGAGGGTGGAAGGCATAAACGCAGAATTGATAAAATTCCTTGCGAATGATCTTTGCATAAAAGATCAAATAGTGCATTTCGACGTCGCTCAAAATATCACGTTACGTTTATTATTACAAAATTGAAAAAGAAGGGAGTCATCCCGTATATGCTTTTTGTTGTTTCTTAAATAAAAACCTTACAAAAGCTATAACGGCACGCATTAATTTCATCCCGTCACTAAGCCTCTTATAGTGTGGGTTTTCTTGCAAAGACTATCTGAAAATATAGCATCACAGATAAAGTAAACAGACGAGCAAAAGTATCAATCCATTGGGTAAAAAGAAACATAAGAAATATAAGAAACAAACTACACTTATTGTAATGGTTTCGTTGATACTGGTCTCGTCGGTTTTGTTTATTGTGACCGACTCTATAAGGAAGTCGAACAAAGAGCAATTTCATTCTTTTTATGACAATAAGTATGGACATAAATATATGGTAAAAGGCGTTGATCTGTCTTACCATAATGGACCAATTAACTGGGCTAAATTAAGAAATGAAGGCATCACATTTGCTTATATAAAATCAACTGAAGGTGAGTCTCACATAGATAGAAACTATAATAAAAATTATAGAGATGCTAAACAGGCTGACATTAAGACCGGTACCTATCATTTCTACACCTTTGGTTTAGATGGAAAAAGGCAAGCACAACATTTTATACGTAATTCAACTGTTGGGAGTGCAGACTTGATACCTGCAATTGATGTTGAGCATTCTTTTATAAACAGATATAGTAACGATAAAGATTATATCAAGAAAGTGATTGATGAATTGATCAAACTTGAACATGAAATGTATGATTATTACGGAGTGCGACCAATTATTTATAGCAACAAAGATTGCTATAAACTGTACATCAAAAATAACTTTCCCGAAAATCTTATTTGGATGAGTGATCTGCACAACGAGCCCGACACAAACGACACTAACTGGATAATCTGGCAATTTTCGCACACCGGAAATATTGATGGAATAAATGGAGATATCGATCTTAATTATTACCGTTACTCCTTTCGAAAATTTAATGAACTATTAATGCCTTAACGCTATGAAATTCAATTCGGGTTATTTATTAGTTTGGTTAACCATCTTACTTGTTGGATTCGCTTCAACAAGTTGCGACAGCAATGAGTTTAACTACGAAAACAATCCACACGGAAATTTCGATGCGCTTTGGACCATATTGGATAAGAACTACTGTTTTTTTGAATACAAAAATATCGATTGGGACTCTGTGAGACTTTCATACAGACCACGTGTTACTCCCAATATGAATAATGACGCCCTGTTTAAATTGATGGGAGAAATGTTGTCTGAACTTCGGGATGGGCACGTAAATCTTATGGCATCGCACGATGTATCTCGCTATTGGAGTTGGAAAGAAGAATATCCGTCAAATTTTAACATCGATATTGTGGATAAATATCTTTCGACCGATTATTCCATTGCAAGCAGCATGAAGTATAAAATATTGGAAGATAATGTAGGATATATTTATTATGGAAGTTTCTCTAACGATGCTTCCAATAGTGGCTTAAATCAGATATTGAATCGATTGGCAATTTGCAACGGCATTATTCTGGATGTGAGAAACAACGGAGGTGGGAGTTTATCAAATGTGGATCGAATTGCCAGTCGGTTTTTCAATGAGCGTACACTGGTGGGTTATATATCTCATAAAATTGGTACCGGTCACAACGACTTTTCCGATTTATATCCCAAATATATTGAAAGCTCAAAACAAATACGATACCAAAAACCACTTTATATTATAACCAATAGAGGTTGCTACAGTGCAACAAACGAATTTGTAAGTACCATGAAATATGCACCTCGTGTTACAGTTGTGGGAGACAAAACGGGTGGTGGAAGCGGTTTCCCTTTTTCATCGGAATTGCCCAATGGATGGTCGGTTCGTTTCTCAACTTCTCCAACTTTCAATGCCGAAAAACAACATATCGAATTTGGTGTAGAACCGGACGTTAAACTTGATATGAAATATAGCGATATAAACGAAATGAAAGATACGTATATTGAATATGCGAGGAGAGAAATAAATCAGTCCCGCTGACTGATGTTTTTATATCTACAGCTATAGCTCTGATAAGGATGTAAATTTTTAACTTCTGAGTTATTACTCTTGTGGTTGAAAACTAATGAGGGCTTATTTATCAGTTAATTGCTGTCTTTTATTCTTTTAAAAGCAATTCAACTTCAGATTTTAATTATGGTAAATGATTAATTACAATACTCCAAATCATGTCATCAGAAACTCTGTCGTATCCATGAATTATCCGGTTTCGCGTCCCAATAATTTGTTGAGCGTTATTAATCTTAAAATTCTTATCTTTTTTCAAAATCCGGTTGACAGCTTCTCCAATTATCTCAATATTGCGTTCAATCGCCCGTTTTGTCTTGATATCTCTTTTTGATATTGAATGAAAAGTGTTGGACCGTCCTTATAATAGCTTTCAATTTCTTTTATTGATTGTAGAATATCAAAAAGCCAGGTTTTGATTTCAGGATTCATAAATAAGTCGTTTTGAAGAATCGTTTGATTTTCGTAAATAAGGATTTTTGATGGCTTTGTCTTCCAATAAGTCAACTTGTCGCATAAATATCTCTTCAAGTGCCTGTTTAAGGCTGAAATAATTGTCTGCATAATTTTGCAAGTCGATATTAGAAAAGTTCACCAATAAGTCAATATCGCTGTTTTTGTTGTATTTATCAGTCAAAATAGATCCAAATACAGATAATTGTGAAACATAATGCTGTTCACACAATCTACGAATTTTGTCCATATTTTTGTCAATGATACTCATACTTCTAAAATAGAATGATTTTTAAATAATTCCATATGAAACTAAACACTCCTTGGTTGCAAATTACTTTATAGAACAAATATAGAAGAAACTCCTTATATCATGACAAAATAGCCATACATATTTTCTTTTTGTAAATAACAAAAAAATCATCAACTACACCTTTCAACCCCACACCTCAACTCTTTATCATTCCAATCAACAAGTGGAATCTTTTGAAGAGTCTGCAAATATTGATGAAATGCTTCTCTACATCCAGCATGACAGATTCCACACCACATCCTCACACCAATCATCTGTCGTAACCCATCACCCATATCCTATACCTCACAACCCATTATTATTGTTATCTAAATCATTTTTTCCACATTCCACACAAAAGCGCGAAGCCCTAATTCGGGTGTTTTCTCGTCAAGTTTTTTCAAAAAATCGAGAAGGCCATCCACTTGATGATCTTCAACTACAGTAATAATAGCATTGTTGAGTGTTGGCCATGCTTTAGAGCCATAATGTGGATCACCCGTTTTGCTACCTCTCCCTGTTAAGGGTTTCCATGATGAGAAGCCGCGAATATTTAAGTGAGTCATCTCTGCGGTAATTCTATAATAGTGTGCTTGGTTGCACGCAATAAATACTGTTTTCATAAGTTTTACTTTTTATCAATTGCATTTTTCTGTTTTACACTCTCTCTTTCGCATGTTCAGGATAAATGTTTTTATGCTTCCTTCTCTGATTTAAAACTCCTCTACTTGCAAATATTGCATACAATGTTGGTACTACAATAAGAGTAAGAGTTGTAGAAAAGACCAGTCCGCCAATTACACTAATACCCATAGATTGCCAGAATTCGGAACCTTGCCCAATTGCAAGAGCCAGTGGCAACATACCTAAACCGGTAGTTGCTGCTGTCATTAATACCGGACGTAATCTCGAACGACCTGCTTCTACAACTGAATATTGAATTGAGCGACCTCTATCCCTGTTTACATTAATGTACTCAATCAGTATAATACCATTCTTCACAACAATACCAATCAACATAATTCCTCCAATCATACCCATCACGTTTAGAGAGTGTCCAAATAGCAATAGAGTGAGAATTGAACCTGTGAATGAGAATGGAATAGAGATCATAATAATCATTGGATATGTTAATGATTCAAACTGACTCGCCATAACAATATATACAAGAATTACAGAAATCATCAATAGTATAAACAAGTCGGCAAATGCTTCTTGTTGATCTTCATATGTACCAGCTAACTCAACATCCACTCCTGCTGGTAATGAGACTTTGTTAAGTTCTCTATTGACGTCGTTTACAATTTCACTTAGAGCCCGTTTGTAGATGCTTCCTGTAACAGTAACAACACGTTGCCTGTTTTGTCTCTCAATTTCAGGGAGAGATGATGCTAAGTTTACAGTCGCTATCTCCTTAACTCTTAGAGCTTCACCTGTTGGCGTGTAGAGAATAATATTTTCTATATCCTCAATTGACTGACGGTATTCTTCACCATATCTCACACGGATATCATACTCATATCCTCTCTCACGGAATTGTGAAACTACTGTTCCATTAATTCTGTTTCTAATATAGTTTGAAGCTGTGCCAACGTTTAAGCCATTTAGTGCTAATTTTTCCCTATCGAAAGCTACACTGTATTCTTGACGGAAGTCGGGTCGACTAATTTTAACGTCCCTTAGTCCTTCAATTACTGCTAATTTGTCCTTTATCTCATTAGCCACTTCATCAGTTTCTATTAAGTCATATCCAAAAATGTTTACTTCCACATTGGATCCACCTCCACCAAAGCCGCCTCCGCCACTTCCGCCTGGGTCAACCTGGTATTCATGGAGCTCTGGTATTTTTGCCAATTCGATACGTATTTCTTCTGAAATTTCAAAAATATCTTTTGAACGAGTATTAGGCTTACCAGTATTGATGTTGAAAGTCATAAGATTGTCGGCATTTTCACCCAATGCAGCAAACGATGATCCACTGGCTGTACCCACATTAAATGACAATCTCTCAATTTCAGGAAATTTCTCTTGCAACATTTTAGTTATATTCAATCCCATTTCGCGCGACACTTCCATTCGTGTTCCCGTAGGCATTCGGACACTCATAGCAATCATATCATTGTCAGAGGCCGGAAAAAACTCGGTTTTTATAAATTGAAAGGATAGAATAATTGTTATCAGTAAAATTCCAAATGAACCAATCACTGTGATTGCACGATGACTCACAGCCCATTCCAAAGTTTTAGAATAAAAATTATCCAGTTTTCCTAACCACCCTAAAACAGGTTTGTGCAGTTTGTCGAACCATGTGTTCTCATCACGGTCTGCTCTCAACATTTTAGATGCCAACATTGGCGTCAGAGTCAAAGCTGACAGTGTAGATACAGTAATAATTATTGAAATCATCCAACCTAACTGACTAAACAATACTCCCGCCAAACCTGTAATAAGTGTCATTGGCAAGAATACTGCCAAAATTGTTAATGTTGATGCAATAACTGATATTGAAACTTCTCCTGTAGCATGTATTGCTGCTTGCCTTGGATCAC
>JAQVGF010000096.1 GCA_028696875.1 Dysgonamonadaceae bacterium | reverse complement strand
GTAAAGGGGACTTTAGCAATTGAGGGTTTCCAGAGTGGACTCATACGTTTAAACCATTGAGATAAGTAATTCCCAAAACTTGTCTTTTTTTTCACTAAACAACTCTTTATTTTTTTTAAAATGAAAAAGACATTTCTATTTTCAATAATAATGTTCGTTTTTTCTCTGATTACTAATGCTCAAAAGCTTGTCTTCAATGAAAACGGAACGTTTAAGATTGCTCAGTTCACCGATATGCATTATGTGCATGGAAATCCAAAATCGGACACCACTTTATTGATTTTAAAAAGAATATTAGATGCCGAAAAGCCTGATCTAATTGTCTTTACGGGAGATATTGTAACCACAAAAGAGGTTAAAAAAGGCTGGGATACAATTACCAAATTTGCGATAGATAGACAAATACCTTTTGCCGTAACATTCGGAAATCATGACGATGAACAGGGAGTAAGTCGTTCAGAATTAGCCTATTTAACAACTCAATATCCATATAACGTAAACAAAGTTTTGGAAGATGGTCTATTAGCATCATTAAACAATGTGGTTCCTGTTTATGGCAGCAAAAAGAACATGCAGGTTAAATCAGCAATTTATTTAATCGATTCAAATGCTTACTCTACAATAAGTGGAGTAGGGGGCTATGGTTGGATAACCACAGATGTTATTGAATGGTACAAAAAACAGAGCATACGACTTACAATAAACAATAATTTGCAACCCGTTCCGTCAGTTGCTTTTTTTCATATTCCTTTGCCTGAATATCGCACAGCGTTTAATGATGAAAAAAACGTTCGCTATGGCGTGAGACTTGAAAAAGAGTGTGCTCCCGAATTAAATTCCGGTATGTTTTTAGCGATGAAGGAGATGCGCGATGTGATGGGAGTTTTTACAGGTCACGATCATGTGAATGACTATATTGTTGATTACTACGATATTGCATTGGCGTATGGATGTTTTAGCGGTTGGAAAACAACGTATACCCCTGAAACAAACGGTGCAAGAATAATTGAGCTAAAAGAAGGTGAACGCGAATTCGATACATGGATCCATTTGCTGGACGGAACAATAAAAGAGAGAGTTTCATATCCTCAAGATTTTAAAAAAGAAGAATAAACAAATTCCTCTTTTCTAAAATAGTGTAATTTTAAAAATCAAAAAAGTTGATTAGCGTCTGCCAGAAAACGATTGTTGTCTGACTCTTCGATAAGAAATAGGCAAAGATTAATTATAGTCTCATTTTTATTTCCTTAATAAGACCTTTAGAAGCATCTTCTAATAAATCCATCACAAATTCAAAACCATCTTCTCCTCCATAGTAAGGATCAGGTACGTGATCGTGATCTAAATCGATTGAGAAATCGGTCATTCTATGAATTTTTGTAATGTCTTCATCGTTTCTTGCCAGCTTCTTCACATTGTTGTAATTATTATTATCCATTACGATGATGTAATCAAATTTATCGAAGTCTGACGATCGAAAAGTTCGCGCACTACCATCAAAACTGTAACCGCGTTTAGCACCGTGTTTGCGCATGCGCTCATCAGGCGCATTCCCTTCGTTCCAATTGGAAGTTCCGGCAGAATCTACAAAGACTTTATGATCTAAGCCTTCGTCTTTAATCATTTTTTTAACGATTCCTTCAGCCGCCGGAGATCGACAGATGTTTCCAAGACAAACAAATAACAAGTTTATATTTTCATTTTTCATAATTTCTGGGTTCTATTTTTAATGTTCGTGATTGTAACAAAGATAGCCATTTTTAATTTAATGGTTTAAATTGTGAGTGGCTTTCTCAATACTGAGAATTATGCTTTTCGAAAGTTGTTCAATCATGTCTCTATCGAAAAGTAAAATTATAGATTTCTGAACACAAAAATAAAGTGTTATCTTTAGCGCTTATTGTTATTATTAGAATGGAATACAACAACAAACAAAATAAATCATACCCACAAGTGCGCGAAATTGCACTTTCACAAGAAGATGCACGTTTAGAATTAAAGAAGAATCGCATTGTCCGTGGATTATACATGTTAGGAGGAACCGTTTCTTTGGCATTGGGAATCATGGGTCTTTTTGTACCGGGTTTGCCCACAACACCTTTTGTTTTACTATCGGCTGCACTGTATGCAAAAAGTTCTGAAAAGCTTTATAACTGGCTGTTAGGAAATAAAATATTTGGCCCTCGCATAAAGAATTATCAACGTCAAAGAGGACTTACCCTAAAAGCAAAATATCGGATTATTGCGCTTATGATTATAATGGTACTGATATCTTCCTTTCTCATTGTGAAAGTGATGATAATTCGTATAATAATTCTTTCAGCCGGCCTGATTGGAGCAATAGCAGTTAGATTTATTGTGCCTATGGCAAAGGAAGAGAAATAAGTGTTGCTCTTCACTGGCAATACTTACAATTAATAGCTGACAGACAAGGTCTTACATTGTTCTTTTTTTTACACTATCCATTTCCAAAACTAATCAATCTTGTAATAAGCAAAGTAATATTTCTCTACTTTTTTAGATAGTAGTTCTATATTCAACATGTCTGAAGCTTCAGAAATGTCCTTTATTGTACCATCACGGTAAACTATATCAATACTGTCGTCACTCTCAGAATACATATCGGTGGATATAATATTTGCCGACACCAAATAGTGCGCCTCCTCTCTCGAAATTTTAAAATGACGCATTAGTTTTTTCACATATTCATCAATTTTTTGCGAATCGTGAGGGTGAGGGGATATACTAATTTTAAATAGCCGCCTGTTTATTAAGGCATTACTTAATGTTGAAAGAACAACATCCTGGTGAGTACTCCATACTTTTAAGGCTGACCAAATATCGTTGTCGTCCAGGTCTAAAAAAAGATTTAACGTGTCAGTATCTTCTCTGAAATCATCTTCATTTGCATCCTTTTTCAAGAAATAACTCAATGCAGGCGATGCAAACAGAGAAACACCGTTTTTAGATAGTTCTTTTGCGCGCATCAATGTATTTATCATCGTTTTTTCCGCTGCTACCGCAGTTTTATGCAAATAAACCTGCCAATACATCAATCGGCGTGACATCAAAAAGTTTTCTATTGAGTAAATACCTTTGGATTCAACCACAAGTTTATCGTTTCTTACATCCAGCATCTTTATGATACGGGCTGAACCAATATTCCCTTCAGAAACTCCCGTAAAAAAACTATCGCGCCGTAAATAGTCCAACCGATCTACATCTAATTGTCCGCTCACAAGTTGATGCAAAAAATGTTTTGGATATTCATCTTTGAATATGGATAAACAAACTTCCAGCTGATTATCCCATTCCTTATTCAACCGTTCCATCAATAGCAACGAAATTGTTTCGTGTTTCACTTTTGTAACTAAAGTATGTTCCAGAACATGCGAAAATGGTCCATGTCCAATGTCGTGCATCAAAATGCACGAAAGTGCACCAATGTACTCTTCTTCAGAAATAGAGTTTCCCTTTTGTCGAAGCTGATAGATTGCTTCGTTCATAAGATACATTGCTCCAATAGAATGATGGAAACGAGTATGTTGCGCCCCGGGATAAACAAAAGCCGCCAAACCAAGTTGGCGGATACGATTTAATCGTTGAAGAAAAGGATGTTGTATGATATTGTATATAAAGTCATTCGGTATTGTGATAAAACCAAAAACAGGATCATTTATTATTTTTCGTTTTTGTGACATATTTCCAGATGTTTTTGACTATTTCTTAGAAATTATTATTCCCTTCTTTATCGCTCTTTTAGTTTGTATTATTTCTCCTATAAATAAAGCTGACAAAACTAAGAATGCAGCAATTTTGAAATAGACAATTTCGCAGCGAATCATTATTGCAATATAAATAGGAATAAAGGGTAGGCTTATTAGTATTGGATGGATTCTAAGCGATGGATTCATTATCACTTCAATTTCAGAAATTTCTTCGCATTGAATTATTTCAGTTGTGCTTTTGTAGAATAGTGAAGCTTTGGCATAAACTTCAATTGTTTCTTTAGGAATCTGAATTTTCTTTGATTCTTTTTGTTTCAATTCTCCAACAAAATTACAGTTTGCAAAAATCTTAATTTTATTCTCACGGTAAAATTTTTCTTTTCCTCTGCTAATGCGTATTGCTTTCATGATTTTGATTGTATCTATTCATGTTCTTGGTATAACTTTTTCATAAGCTCTTCTTGATGCACCACTAATAAATATCTCACCACAATAAGTGTAGGCTAATTTATCGAAAATTCTCATCATCGGGATATTGTCGAAATTTGTATCCACTTTAATGCTATAAACTTTTCGCTCAACGCATAATTTTTCTACCTCTCTAAATAAATGTGTCGCAATACCTTTCCCTTTAACCGCGTTGGATGTGGCAACACGATGTACAACAACATAGTCGTCATTGGTAAGCCATTTCCCTATAATGTAATTGTATGCAGGTTCAACATCAAATATAATGGCAGCATAAGCCAAAATATTATTATTATCAATAAGCACATAAGCATAACCTTTGGTTATGTCATCGTGAACAGTTTGTTCATTTGGATATCCATTTTGCCACTGATCGCTGCCATCTTGTTTTCTTTGCTCAATAGCTTGTTGTAAAATACCCCAAATAACAGGTAGTTCTGAAAACACAGCTTTTCTTAAAATCATCTTGTTTAGAGATTATATTGGAATTATTTGAAACATCTATTTTATTTTGTTTTATAAAAACTGCAAATAAACTATTATTAAAGTTCTTAAACTATCATTCATTACTTTAATTCCTACAAATATTTATCCAACATCTCCGCCATTTTCAATTGCACTTTTTGTGCTTCTTTTGCTGCGGTTGCAGCAAAGTCCTCACTATTATCGGCATAAATAATTGCGCGTGAAGAGTTTACAATTAATCCACAGCTATCATTCATACCTGCTTTGCATACTTCTTCCAGGCTGCCACCCTGTGCACCAATGCCGGGAACTAATAAAAAATGATTGGGAACAATCTTGCGAACCCGTCCTAACATTTTTTCTTGAGTAGCACCCACCACATACATCATTTGATCGTCTGATGCCCACTCTTTAGATATTCTCAAAACTTTTTCGAATAATAGTTCTCCGTTTTTGTCCTCCGTTAATTGAAAATCTTGTGATCCTTTATTTGAGGTAAGAGCTAATAAAATCACCCACTTATCGTTGTAAATTAAAAAAGGTCTTACGCTATCTTCTCCCATATATGGAGCAACTGTTACAGCATCCATTTTCAATTTATCGAAAAATGAACGTGCATACATTTCACTCGTGTTTCCGATATCTCCCCGTTTTGCATCTGCAATAAGAAACAGTTCGGGATAGCGTTGTTTGATATAAGCCACGGTTTTCTCAAATGCTAACCAACCTTCTAAACCCGTAGCTTCATAAAATGCTAAGTTTGGTTTATAAGCAATAGAATACTTGGCAGTTGCATCAATTATGGCTTTGTTAAACTCATAGATAGGATCTTCAGAATCTAACAGATGCGGTGGAATCTTTTTTATATCGGTATCCAAACCTACACAAAGAAATGATTGTTTCTTTTTTATTTGATTAAATAGTTCTTGCTTGGTCATATCTGTTAAACTAATTTCAAAATTAAAGGTTTGCTTCTTTCATTTTTTCCGCGTTCTCGGTTATAATCAATTGATTGATCACATCCTCAATATCGCCATTCATAAAAGCCGATAAATTATGACTGGTATAATTTATTCGATGATCGGTAATTCTTCCCTGCGGATAATTATAGGTGCGTATTTTTGCCGACCTATCACCGGTGGAAACAAGTGTTTTCCGGCGTAATGCAATGTCTCCCTGAATTTTATTGAGCTCAATATCGTATATTCTTGAACGGAGTATCTGCATTGCTTTTTCTCTGTTCGCCACTTGCGAACGACCTTCTTGACAAATCACAACTATTCCTGTAGGTTTGTGGGTTAGTTGTACTTTAGTTTCAACTTTGTTCACATGCTGTCCACCGGCACCGCTCGATCGGGAAGTTTGCAACTCTATATCAGCAGGATTTAATTCCACATCAAACTCTTCTGCCTCCGGCAGAACGGCAACCGTAGCTGCCGATGTGTGCACGCGACCTTGAGTTTCGGTTGCCGGAACTCGTTGAACACGGTGAACCCCCGATTCATATTTCAAAATACCATAAACTCCATCACCGGAAACGGTGAAAATAATTTCTTTAAATCCGCCGGCTGTTCCTTCTGTAAAACTTGTGATTTCGGTTGACCAACCTTTCTCTTCACAAAACCGTGTATACATCTTAAACAGATCGCCGGCAAAAATTGCTGCTTCATCGCCTCCTGTTCCTCCTCTAATTTCCATAATTACGTTTTTGTCGTCTTCAGGATCGGCCGGTATTAGCAAAAACTTAATTTTTTCTTCTAATTGAGGTAATAAATCAGAGTATTTTGATAATTCATCTTGTGCTAATTGTTTTAGTTCGTGATCGGATTCATTTTCCAAAATATGTTTTGCTTCATTAATTAAATCATATGCCGTTTTATATTCGTTTCGCGCATCTATAATCTTCTGAAGTTCACTATATTCCTTATTCAATTTCACATAGCGATTCATATCCGATATTACATCGGGATCCGAAATGAGCGTACCCACTTCTTCAAAACGAACCACTAAATGCTCTAATTTATCTAATAATGAATTTTCTTTCATATTGTTTTTCAAGTAAATTAATAGGTAAATTTACCAAATTCGTTTTCGATAAGCAAACTTTTTGATGCGGTTTTTGCTTTTTCTACATACCCAATTACCTGAGCATCAATGTTAAACGATTTGGATATCTCAATTACTTTGCTGGCATATTGCTCAGGTAGATAAATTTCCATGCGATGCCCCATATTAAACACCTTGTACATTTCCGACCAATCGGTTTGCGATTGTTCTTGTATTAATTTAAACAAGAGGGGAATTGGAAACATATTGTTCTTAACAACATGTAATCCTTCATTTAAGAAATGAAGAATTTTTGTTTGAGCACCTCCTGAGCAGTGAACCATTCCATGAATATTTTCTCTTAATCCATTAACTATCTTAGAAATAACAGGTGCATAGGTGCGGGTAGGGGAGAGCAGCAATTGTCCCGCATCCACTCCCAACTCTTCAATCTCATCCGTTAATCTTATTTTACCGGAATAAACCAACTCTGCGGGTATAGATGCATCGTAACTTTCAGGATATTTTTCAGCCAAATAATTTGCAAAGAGATCGTGACGAGCAGATGTTAGTCCATTACTTCCAATTCCGCCGTTATATGATGTTTCATATGTTGCTTTTCCGGATGAAGAAAGTCCCACAATTACATCTCCTGCTTGAATATTGGCATTATCAATAACATCATCGCGTTTCATGCGACAAGTTACGGTGCTATCTACAATTATAGTTCGCACCAAATCACCTACATCGGCAGTTTCGCCACCGGTTGGATAAACATTTACTCCCAAATCCGATAGTTCTTCGCACAATTCGTTTGTACCATTGATGATAGTAGAAATAACTTTTCCAGGAATTAAGTTTTTATTTCTTCCAATGGTAGAAGATAAAAGTATATTATCCGTTGCACCCACACAGAGCAAATCGTCAATATTCATAATAAGCGCATCCTGCGCAATTCCTTTCCAAACGGAAATGTCTCCGGTTTCTTTCCAATAGATATATGCAAGCGATGATTTGGTTCCGGCACCATCGGCGTGCATAATATTACAATAATCGGGATCTCCGCCCAATATATCGGGGATTATTTTACAAAACGCTTGTGGGAATATTCCTTTATCAATATTTTTTATTGCTTGATGTACATCTTCTTTTGATGCGGATACGCCGCGCAAACTATATCGTTGCTTATTCATTTGTCTCTCTTATTTTGCAATTGTTTTAAATATTGCAAATATACGATTTTTATCGTTTTCATTGGATAGATTTTCAATAAAAGCGAACCAATAAATTACTATAATAACTATTATGTTTAATAGAGATATAAGAAGTTGTTTCCATGCTAAATTATGATGTGCTTCTACTCTCACCATTTAATGAAAATTATTTATCGACATTATAAAACTCATTATAAAACTCAATTATTTTTTCTCTTTAG
>JAQVGF010000095.1 GCA_028696875.1 Dysgonamonadaceae bacterium | reverse complement strand
TATTTTTGTCAAACAGAAGACACAAATATTTTTGATCAAGCAGAAACAATTCCTGGTCCGTCAACGGATTCCTTTGGCAAATTGGCCAAAGAGTTAGGAGTTGTAATTGTGCTCTCTTTATTTGAAAAACGTGCTGCAGGATTGTATCACAACACGGCTGTAGTGATGGAAAAGGATGGCACCATTGCCGGTAAATATCGTAAAATGCACATTCCCGATGATCCGGCTTACTACGAAAAATTTTATTTCACTCCGGGTGATTTAGGATTTGAGCCCATTAACACATCGGTTGGACGTTTAGGAGTTTTGGTTTGTTGGGATCAATGGTATCCTGAGGCCGCCCGTTTAATGGCACTTGCAGGTGCCGAAGTGCTTATTTATCCAACGGCAATTGGATGGGAATCGACCGACAGCGAAGATGAAAAGCAACGCCAATTGGATGCCTGGATTTCCATTCAGCGTGGTCACGCAGTGGCCAACGGAATACCCGTGATAAGCGTAAACCGCACAGGTTACGAACCTGATCCATCGGGACAAACAAACGGAATTACGTTTTGGGGCAATAGTTTTGTGTGTGGACCACAAGGCGAATTGCTGTACACCGCTCCTCATCACGAAGATCTGAATCACATTGTTGAAGTGGACAAAACCCGCACCGAAAATGTTCGACGCTGGTGGCCTTTTTTTCGCGATCGGCGGATTGATGCGTACAACGAATTGACGAAAAGGTATATTGATATGTAGAGAAAACTCATGAATTTTCTCTACATAATCAACACCAATTCACAAAATCACAAAAATACGAAAACAAAAACACAATCCCCTATCTCAATTCTTTGTCCAAATTCTCTTTCAGCTTCGCCAAAAACTGTTGGGTGGTGAGGTAATCCTTATCCAACATATCTTCTCCATGCACCAAGAGCGCCAGATCTTTGGTCATATGTCCGCTTTCTACCGTGTTGATGCAAGTTTTTTCCAATGTTTTGCTAAAGTTGAGTAAGTCGTGGTTGCCATCCAACTTGGCACGATGCGCCAACCCGCGCGTCCACGCAAAAATAGATGCAATGGGATTGGTTGATGTCTCCTTACCTTGTTGATGCATCCTAAAATGTCGGGTCACTGTGCCATGTGCTGCTTCCGCTTCCATTGTTCTGCCATCGGGTGTCACCAAGGCTGATGCCATCAATCCCAACGAACCGAAACCTTGTGCCACGATATCCGATTGCACATCGCCATCGTAATTTTTGCATGCCCACACAAAACCGCCTTCCCATTTAATGGCGGATGCCACCATGTCATCTATCAAGCGGTGTTCATACGTGATGCCGGCATTATGAAAATGATTTTTGAATTCTTTCTCGTAAACCTCTTCAAATATATCTTTGAAACGACCGTCATAAGCTTTCAAAATGGTGTTTTTAGTAGAAAGATACAAAGGATATTTTTTCTGAAGCGCCATTTGAAAGGATGATCGTGCGAATCCGTAGATCGATTCATCCGTGTTATACATTGCCATGGCTACACCGTTACCATCGAAATCAAAAACTTTCCAGCTCTGCGTTTCGCCCTTTTCGTTGGTAAAACTAAGCGTTAATGTACCTTTTTCGGTAATTACTTTATCGGTTGCTTTGTATTGATCGCCAAATGCATGTCGACCAATAATTATGGGCTTTGTCCAGCCTTGCACATAGCGAGGAATGTTCTTCATAATGATGGGTTCACGAAATACCGTGCCACCTACAATATTACGAATGGTGCCATTGGGCGATTTCCACATTTTTTTCAAGCCAAACTCTTCCATACGACTCTCGTCGGGCGTGATGGTTGCACACTTAATGCCCACATTATGTTTCAAAATTGCGTGAGCCGCATCAATGGTTACTTGGTCATTAGTTTTGTCTCGATTCTCAATACCCAAATCGTAATATTCTACATCTAAATCGAGATATGGCAATATCAAATTCTTTTTGATGTTGTTCCACATTACATGCGCCATCTCATCTCCATCCAATTCTACAATGGGATGTTCAACTTTTATTTTTTTCATGCTTATTTTTATAGTAAATCAACTACTTAGTAAGGAAGTATTAATTACGGATTGCGAATTAAGAATGATGAATTAAACAGCAATCTTACTTATCACTTACAACTTATCAATTATCACTTTTTCATCGTTTTTCCATAGGAATAAAATCCTGTAGCTCTCTTACATTTTTGTATGCCGGACGAATAATACGTTTGCTGCTGAAATTGAGTTCTTCAATCCGATGTGCAGTCCAACCCACAATACGTGCCATGGCAAACAATGGTGAGAAAACTTCTTCGGGCAAGCCGATAGATTTGTATACAAACCCGGAGTAGAAATCAACATTTATGCAAGTTTGTGCAACATCCGGACCTTTAAACTCGTAGAACATTTTTAAAGCCCTTTCTTCTATTAACTCCATTAATGCAAACTCTTTTTCCAATCCTTTTTCTGCTGCCAAGTCACGAGCCATTTCTTTTAATAGACCTGCACGTGGATCACTTATTCTATACACGGCATGACCTATTCCATATATTAATCCCGTCTTATCAAAAGCTTCTTTATTCAATATTTTCTTCAAATAGGCATCTACTTCCTCAACGCTTTTCCAATCATTAATATTGGCTTTCATATCATCGTGCTGCGCACAAACCTTCACGTTTGCCCCACCATGCAATGGACCTTTCAGCGAACCAATACCTGCCGCAATGGAAGAATAGGTATCCGTTTCCGTGGAACTGGTAACTCTTACTGAGAATGTAGAGTTGTTACCCCCACCGTGATCTGCGTGAAGAATAAGTGCTAAATCTAAAATCTTAATATCTAACTCGGTGTAATTGTCATGACCTTTCATCATAAACAAAAAGTTCTCTGCCACCGATTTTGTTTCATCCGGATGGCGCACATGGAGTGAACGTCCTTGTTGATTATGTCGCAACACGTTGTAGGCATAGGCAATGATGGTGGGAAATTTCGCAATCAATTTGATGGATTGACGTATGAGGTTGTCCTTCGATACATTGTCCGGGTCTTCATCATAAATATATAGTTCCAGCACACTACGCGCCAAAATATTCATAATATTTTTGCCCTGAAGTGACAATATATTCATTGTTGCATTATGTGCCAGTGGCATGGTTTGCATAATATATCTTCGGAACGATTCCAACTCGTCTTTAGAAGGGAGTTCACCCGAAAGCAATAAGAAAGCGGTCTCCTCAAACCCTAATCTATCATCTTTTTGAATGCCATGCACAAGATCTTCTACATTTATACCACGATAATAGAGTCTTCCCGGTACGGGTGTAAGAGTGCCATCATCATTTCTTTCGTACCCCACGACATCACCCACACGTGTTAAACCTGCCAACACGCCTGAATGATCTTCATTTCTGAGCCCACGCTTCACGCCCATCTCTTTGAAAAGAGATTTCGGAATATTACTGGTTGTTTTAATGGATTCAGATAATCTTGAAACTAATTCTTTATTTTCCATATGGTTCTAATTCTTTATAGATTTTGTATAAGTTGTTCTGAAAATTGCGAAGTTGAGAGTGATTGTCCTTTTTTCATGAAACGAGCTAGGTCGTGTGTTGCTATACCTTTTTCGAACATTTTCTCTAAGGCGATTGTAATTAAATCGGCTGCTTCGTTCCATTTCATATATTCAAGCATCATTACTGCTGAAAGCAACATAGAGCACGGATTGGCCTTATTTTGTCCGGCAATATCCGGTGCCGTGCCATGAGTAGCTTCAAAAATTGCATGCCCACTGTTGTAGTTAATGTTTGCTCCCGGTGCAATACCTATTCCTCCAACCATTGCCGCCAACTGGTCTGAGATATAATCTCCATTTAAGTTGAGAGTGGCAATAACGGAGTACTCTTCGGGTTTTAGCAACGTGTTTTGCAAAAAGGCGTCAGCAATAACGTCTTTAATAAATACAAGACCCTTTTCTTCGGCCTCTTTATAAGATTTTACGGCAGTTGCTACTCCTTGTGCATTTTTTATTTTGGTGAATTTGTTGTTGGTGTATACTTGATCGGGAAATTCACGTTCTGCTAAATCGTAGCCCCATTTTTTAAAACCACCTTCAGTATATTTCATTATGTTCCCTTTGTGAACCAACGTAACCGACGGAAGTTTGTGCTCAATAGCATATTCTATGGCTGCTCTTACCAAACGTTCTGTTCCTTCTCGGGAAACAGGTTTAATACCAATGGAAGTTGTTTCGGGGAAACGAATTTTAGCAACACCCATTTCCTCCTTCAAAAATTTAAGAACTTTCTTAACTTCGGGCGTCCCTGCATTCCACTCAATTCCTGCATAAATATCTTCCGTGTTTTCTCTAAAAATAGTAATATTCACCTTTTCGGGTTCAAGCAACGGAGTTGCAACACCTTTGAACCAACGAACAGGACGTAAACAAACAAAGAGGTCTAACTCTTGACGCAGAGCCACGTTCAACGAACGAATACCTTCACCCACGGGTGTGGTTAAGGGTCCTTTAATTCCAACCATATAATCACGAAATGCTTGTACTGTTTCTTTGGGCAACCAGTTGCCCGTTTCGAGATAAGCTTTTTCTCCGGCAAGCACTTCTTTCCAGTTTATTTTTTTAGTGCCATTATAAACGATACTTACAGCTTCATCAATTATTTTTTTAACAGAAGCCCAAATTTCTTTTCCAATACCGTCTCCTTCAATAAATGGAATGAGAGGAAAATCGGGAACAATGAGTGCATTATCTATATGTTCTATTTTTTGTGCTGCCATTTTGATTGTGTTTTTTGATTGAATGCTATTTGAAACAAGACACGTTCAACTTGTGAGTGTGTTTTCAAGTAATACTGATTAAACATAATTTTAACAATAAAGTTCATTCATTTGCTTGCTATTCGGCGTTTCCTGAAGTGTTATCGGGAACTGTTTTAAAAATGAGAATTTCTGTTATTCTTGTAATTTATATCTGCATCTATTCTGAATAACTCATTGATAATGGATAATTGATAATTAATTAACAGTTAAGAGTTAAGATGTGGGTTGAGAGATGGAAAGTTAAAAGTTGAAAGTTTTGGGTTGACGGTTCTAAAGTTAGAAGTCCTCTTCAATTCTTAGGGATTGTGCCGAAATAACTTGACGCTTTAAACTTGCTCTTTTGTCCTCTAACTTCCTTGAAAATTCATTAAATAGCCCGCTATTCGCAGAATTTTCAAGTTGTTAACGAATAAAATAGCTTAGCCCGCATTATTCATCACAATTAAAGAGCGTAAACATTATACATTAGTAATCAATGACTTATTTGCTCATTTAGCTTTGATAGTTATACCCATTTTTGAGCATTGTTCGCTTTTATCTTTACGCATCTGCTATGTTGCAAACTCCTTGAAATAGACTTCTATATCAGCGGAGTTCGACGCCTTGCATCTACGCAAAGCTAAAAACGTGAATAATACGGGTTCGTTTCAAACAGTCAACTTATTTCATTACAAACCCTTAGTTCTTAATTAATAATTAAATCATTTTAACCCCACATATCATATACCCCATACCACAAACCATTACTTCTCGCTTAATCGCATACGAATTTAATAAATTTGAACTAAACTGTCGTTCAGTTTGATTATATTTTGTAATTTCGGGGAAAATTTGTGCCATCTTGGCCTATTACAGTTAAAAATCATAGAGAATGAACGAAGAAGAAAAAGTAAAAGGACTTCCCGAAAACGCTTCGCGCGAGCTAAAGCCGGGAGAGGAGTACAAACCGTTGATGTCTCCTGACAGGGAGTATCCGGAAGTTAACACACGATCAGTATCAATTGGTCTGCTTATGGCAGTCCTGTTTTCGGCGGCTGCTGCCTATCTGGGATTGAAAGTGGGTCAGGTTTTTGAAGCAGCCATTCCCATCGCAATTATTGCGGTTGGTTTATCCACAGCAGCAAAGCGAAAGAACTCATTGGGTGAAAACGTAATTATTCAATCCATTGGGTCAAGTTCAGGTGTTGTTGTAGCAGGTGCTATTTTCACATTGCCTGCATTGTACATTTTGCAAGCAAAATATCCTGACATATCAGTGAGTTTTTTACAAGTATTTGTGAGTTCCCTGCTGGGTGGTATTTTAGGTATCCTCTTCCTTATTCCTTTCAGAAAATATTTTGTGAAAGATATGCACGGCAAGTATCCTTTTCCGGAAGCTACTGCCACTACGCAAGTGTTAGTGTCAGGCGAAAAAGGTGGTGACCAAGCAAAGCCATTGCTTATGGCCGGTATGATTGGTGGTCTTTATGATTTCATCATCGCCACATTTGGGGGCTGGGCAGAAGTTTTTACAACACGCGTAGTTCCCGTAGGTGTTGCACTTGCCGATAAAGCAAAAATAGTTTTTAAACTAAACGTAGGTGCTGCAGTTTTGGGTCTTGGATATATTGTTGGACTAAAGTATGCTGCCATTATTACCATTGGTTCTGCAATGGTGTGGTTCGTAATCATTCCTCTGTTGCCTTTGGCAAGCGATGCGATGGCCACAACGCTCAATCCGGCATTTTTAGGTACAATTGCCGATTTATCACCGGAGGAAATTTTCTCCACTTTTGGTCGTCATATCGGTATTGGTGGTATTGCTATGGCAGGAGTTATTGGTATTATTAAATCGTGGGATATAATTAAAGGTGCAGTTGGTTTAGCTGCCAAAGAGATGGGTGGAAAACTTCCTGTCTCTGATGTTGAGGTTAAACGAACACAGCGCGACTTATCCATGAAGTTTATTTCCATTGCTGTGATTGTTGCATTGGCTGTAACCTTCCTGTTTTTCTATTTTGGTGTTGTAAACAATCTATTGCATGCCGTTGTGGCAATTCTGATAGTAGCCGTGATTGCTTTTCTCTTTACCACAGTTGCTGCTAATGCAATTGCCATTGTTGGTACTAATCCTGTATCCGGCATGACACTTATGACACTTATTTTAGCTTCAGTGGTATTAGTGGCAGTCGGCCTAAAAGGCACAACAGGAATGGTAGCTGCTATGGTGATTGGCGGAGTTGTTTGTACGGCATTATCTATGGCAGGAGGTTTTATCACCGATTTAAAAATTGGATATTGGTTGGGGACTACACCAAAGAAACAAGAGACCTGGAAGTTCTTAGGAACATTAGTTTCTGCTGCTACAGTTGGTGGTGTTATCATTCTTCTCAATAAAACTTACGGTTTTGTTGGTGAAGGTGCATTGGTTGCACCACAAGCAAACGCCATGGCAGCGGTAATTGATCCACTTATGACCGGAACCGGTGCACCTTGGATTTTGTATGCAGCCGGCGCTCTACTTGCCATTGTACTTACCTTACTAAAAATACCCGCTTTGGCATTTGCTTTGGGTATGTTTATTCCTTTCGAATTGAATATCCCATTACTTATTGGTGGTAGTATTAGTTGGTTTGTTGCATCGCGTAGCAAAGATGTGGCACTAAATACAGCGCGAAGAGAAAAAGGTACGTTGCTTGCATCGGGTCTGATAGCAGGTGGTGCATTGATGGGAGTTATAAGTGCTGCTATCAAATTTATTCAAGACATCCCGGCGGATGCCGCCATTAAAGCTGCCGGAACTGTAAATCCGCAAGAAATTATGGAAATTAAAAACAGTTATAATTGGATTAACGAATCATGGGCAAATAGTAGCGGTGCAATATGGCTGGCATTGGGAATGTTCGCATTGTTATGTGGTTACTTGATTTGGGATTCTATGAGAGCGGAGAAATAGGAAATAGTGGTCAGCAGTCAGCGATCAGCGGTAAGCGATCAGCGGTAAGCGATCAGCGGTAAGAAGATAGAGGCTAGAAGATAGAGGCTAGAAGATAGCACCGCTCGCGCCGATTTGCAATCGGTGTGTTGCAAAGCAAAAAGGATATATAAATGAAGATGAAGTATATCACAAGAGGAAAAAACCATGAAGGAAATGAATATTTTCTTTCGCTACGCGACACACGCTTTGCAAAGCGCGCGAGCGGGCTGTAAACTGAAAGCTGACAGCTCCAAAAAAAATTTAAAACGAGATGAAACAATTATTTATATACAGCATGATTGCACTGTTCACAGTAGTGTCATGCACAACACCGAAAGAGAAAACAACAAGCAAAGATGCT
>JAQVGF010000094.1 GCA_028696875.1 Dysgonamonadaceae bacterium | reverse complement strand
TTTTTATATTCCTCTTTGGCAACTTTTAGTATTTTTGATTCGGGATTTGGTTTCCATCCCGGATATCCTTCACTGTTTACAACTTTTACTCCGGCTAATTTGAAAACGGAAGAAACCATGTTCACAACGTCATGCTTGGCAGACTCAGTTAAACTACGCTGGCTTGTTCCTACTTCAATTTTATTCTTTTTGCGCATTTTCACAGATGCTAAATTTGTGGATGTCTCCACAACACCCGGAATTTCGCGACTCATATCGATAACGCCATGCGGACATGCATAAAGAGCTAAAACAAGTTTTTTTACTTTTTTTGCTCCAATCACTTTCGCTGGTTTATCGGTAGACTCTAAAATAATATTAACATTTGGGTCTGTCTGTTTCAATTCATCCTGCACTTCGGCCAATAGATGATTCAATTTAACACGAACTGTTTCCTTCTCTTTCTCTTTTACGCCTGCAATGGCATACGCTTCGCGTGCAATGGCATTGTGGAGGTTTCCACCATCAATTTCAGCGAGAACAAGTTTGCTCTCTTTATCGATGAATTGGTATAAAAAGCGGTTCAATATCTTGTTTGCATTTCCCAAACCGAGATCTATATCACTACCGGAATGACCGCCACGCAAGCCTTTTACTTCAACCCGGAACCAAAAATAACCCTTGGGTGCTTCTTTCGGTTTGTATTTGAAATATGCTTTTGTTCCTTTACCACCTGCGCAACCTATATAGATTTCGCCTTCTTCTTCGGTATCAAGATTTAAAAGAATTTTTCCTGTCAAAAGGTCATCTTCCAAGGCATATGCACCTGTTAAACCGGTTTCTTCGTCTATTGTAAAAAGAGCTTCTATCTTTCCATGAGCAATCTCTTTCGATGCTAAGACTGCCAACTGTGCTGCTACACCAATTCCATTATCGGCTCCGAGTGTAGTACCCTTTGCTTTTAACCAATCACCATCAACATAAGTTTCAATGGGATCTTTTTCGAAATCGTGTTTCACATCCGCATTTTTTTCGCAAACCATATCTACGTGCGACTGTAGAATAATGGTTGGTAATTTTTCTTTTCCCGGGGTTGCTTCTTTCGTAATCACAATATTCCCGGCTTTGTCTTGCTTGGATTCGAGGTTATGTTTTTTTGCGAAATCAAGAAGATATGCAAGAATTTTCTCTTCTTTTTTCGACGGACGAGGTATTTGGGTTATATCATAAAAATAATTCCATACCTCCGCTGGCTTTAAGTCTTTAATTGTCATACATGTAAGGTTTTTATATATTAGTTTTATCTTTAAATTAATCACTGAATGCACTTCGAAAACTTCTCAGTGCTGATTATCAGACTTTTTCTGTCCTTTGTCCCTGAAGGGAAAAGCCTAATAATCAGCACTCTGCCAAAGTCCCCTTTAGGGATTTAGTCGGCGGGAAACAGAGTAGTTGACTTACCACAGTGGACTCTTAATCCTGTAAATTTACGAGAAAAATTGATGTGCACCAAAATTTTTGTATCTTTAAGATGAATAAGGGGCAAATAATTATTCAATTAAACTATCTTTGTATCACTAAAAACTGCAAAACTATGCTTAAGACAATCATCATAGCAACGGTGCTACTATTTATTGGCGTTTTACTAATGGGTATTAGAGTGTTTTTCTCAAGAAAAGGAACTTTCCCAAATACTCATATAAGTGGCAATAAAGCCATGCAAGAACGTGGAATTTCTTGTGCTACTTCACAAGAAAAGGAATTGCATCGTCACATAAGTCCGATTGAGGAAATGATAAAACAGGATAATTTCTAAATTAATAAATAAAAAATGAAGAATAACTATGTTATCAGCGGCATTTTGGCTGTTGCTTTAATTTTACTTTACATTTTACACTTCACTTCTAAGACAAACAATCCCGGAGATCAGGTTAGATATGAATTTGCACCCGGAGACTCCAGTATAGCATTTCCCATTGCATATATAAATGTGGATTCATTGCTGATAAACTATAATTTGGCAAAAGATTTGAGAGAGGCTTTAATGAGAATTGAAGAAAGCTCGCGTGCATCTTTAACTCAAAAAGAACGACAAGTACAAACAGCTGCTCAGGAGTTTCAGCGCAAAATTGAAAACAATGCTTTTCTGACACAGAAAAGAGCGGAAGAAGAACAACGGCGCATTCAAAAAATGGGTGATGAATATCAACGAATGGCACAACAATTGAGTAATGAGTTAGGATTAGAGCAAGAAAAAGTTCACTTCCAACTATCCGATAGTGTAAGTTCTGCTTTGAAAGATTTCAACAAGAATAAAAATTATGAAGTTATTCTTAGCAATACAGCTTCCGATAATATTTTATTTGCTCATCCAAAGTATGATATAACCGATGAAGTTATTATTTTCTTGAATAAACGTTACGGACCTGCAACAGCGACCAGTAACAATGAGAAAAAATAATCGTAATTCGATCAATATATTAAACATATCTATCTTTTCAGATGGTTAATGGATAATATATCAATATATTTAAGTGCTTTAAGGCTCCTTTTGTGTGATGCTTTGAAGCACTTTTACTATCTATGAAACACTGGCAAAAATATATCCGAAAGCACAAAGCATACGATAAGTATGCTGTTCCATCCGATTTCAATTACGGTATGGCAGTTGTGATTCCTTGTTATGACGAACCTGATATCTTGAACACACTGAGGAGTTTACAGCTTTGTACGCCATCAATTAATCCTGTTTGTGTTTTAGTGGTTGTCAATTCAAGTGAAACTACTGATAAGTCTGTTGTCATTCGCAATAGGAAAACCTACGCCGAACTTATCGCTTTTGCCAAAGAACAGAATCAAACCCATCTTTCGTTTTATGCACTACTGTGTGAAAATTTGCCTCGCAAACATGCAGGTGTCGGACTGGCACGTAAAATTGGGATGGAATGGGCGGTGAGAGGTTTTTTGCAGGCAAAAAACAATACTGGCATCATCGTTTCATTAGATGCTGATTGCACAGTTTCTGCAAATTATTTGTCATCCATTGAGAATTATTTTTTATCGTACAATTCCAACTGTTGTGTGTTAAATTTCCGTCATCGAATTTCTGATAATTCACTCTATATGGAGAATGCAATCCGTCAATACGAAGATTATATCTGGTATTATCGCGAAGGATTAAAAGCCGTGGGCTTTCCTTACTACTACCATACTATTGGATCTGCTTTTGCAGTTACGGCCGATGCTTATGTGCGAGTAGGTGGTATTGGTCGTCAGCAGGGCGGTGAAGACTTTTATTTTCTTCAGAAAATATTTCAATTGGGAAAAACTGCAGAATTATTAAAAACATTTGTTTATCCCGAAGCAAGATTTTCGGAACGTATACCTTTTGGAACAGGACCGGCACTTGAAAAAATAGTTACTTCTTCAGATGGAGTTTTGCGTGTATATTCTCCGGAAGCTTTTCGTGTTTTGAAAGAGTTTTTTGATTTACGAATAGATTTTTTTAAACAGTCGGATGATAAAATAGTTGATTTAATTGGTAACTTACATATTTCAATACAACACTTTCTGAAAGAATTCAATTTGCTATCCTCTATAACCGATTGCAATCAAAACGCTGCCACAGTAGCAACTTTTCAAAAACGATTCTTCCATCACTTCAATGCTTTTGTAATAATAAAGTACATGAACTTCGCCCATAATCTCTATTTCCATTTAACCCCAATTGAGGAAGCAAAAAATAAATTAGAAAAAACAGTTTGATATACCGTCAGAAATTACTATTTTTACACATTGAAAGGCAAGCTTTTACTCTTCTAACAGAGTCCAATAAAAAAACATATTAATCACTACAACTGCATGTTTGGCATTAATTTTCTTGAAATAGTCAGTACTTTTATTGTTCTTTTTGCAATTATCGACGCAACTGGCTCAGTGCCAATTTTCTTAAATCTGCGAAGTCAGGACAAATTTATAAATGCGGGAAAAGCTTCCGTTTATTCTCTCTTTATCTTACTTCTTTTCCTTTTTGTAGGAGAATGGATACTGAAGTTATTCCAGGTTGATCTTCAGTCGTTTGCTGTTGCCGGTGCTTTAGTAATTCTCATTATTTCGATAGAAATGATTTTTGGTGTTGAGATTTTCAAAAATGATAGTCCTTCAGGCTCTTCTACTTTAGTTCCTGTCGTTTTTCCGTTGATTGCCGGTCCCGGCAGTTTTACAACGTTATTATCGATGCGAGCAGAATTTCAATTGACTAATATCATTATTGCTTTGTTACTCAATATACTGTTTGTTTATTATGTTTTAAAGCATCTTGATCTGGTGAAAAAAGTAATGGGTGTATCGGGAGTCTATATTTTGCGTAAGTTTTTTGGTGTCATTCTTATGGCGATTTCAGTTCGATTGATAACAGCCAACATGAGTGCATTAATTCATATTGTTGGTATTGACTAAAGAATTACGAATTATCAATTACAAATTACGATGGACCTCAGTATTGTTTATCTCATTCATAATGAACATTTCTGAAATAAAAGGCTTTGACAGACTCAAACACCGAGGAGCTATTCTTAACTTTTAACTTTTAATTTTTAATTCTTAATTTCTTCCACTATATAGTTGTATTCCACCACTTATTCACTCCTCATTTGCATTTATTAAAGATATCTACCAAGAAGAATTCTATAAATATCGTATATTTGTAACCTTATATTTGATATGGTTATCAAATGAATTATTTCGTATATTTTTAGAAATCAATATAATTATCATTTTAAAATTAGAAACATGAGAATTGAAAGTATTATCGGTAGAGAAGTAATCGATTCAAGAGGAAACCCAACTGTTGAAGTTGACGTAATGTTAGAATGTGGAGCTTTTGGCCGTACATCTGTACCTTCTGGTGCATCAACCGGCGAAAACGAAGCTGTTGAACTTCGCGATGGGGACAAAAAAAGATATGGTGGTAAGGGTGTTTTAAAAGCAGTTGCTAATGTCAACGATGTTATAGGTCCTGAACTTTTGGGTTGGGATGCTTCACAACAAGCTGATATTGACGCCAAGCTTATAGAACTTGATGGAACTAAAACAAAATCAAATCTTGGCGCTAACGCAATGTTAGGCGTATCTTTATCTGTAGCAAAAGCTGCTGCTGATGCCCTGGGAATGCCACTTTACAGATACATCGGTGGAACAAACACCGTGACTCTTCCTGTTCCAATGATGAATATCATCAATGGTGGATCTCACTCTGACGCTACAATCGCATTTCAAGAGTTTATGATTCGTCCAATTGGAGCTACTTCTTTCCACGAAGGACTACGCATGGGTGCTGAAGTATTCCATGAATTGCACAAAGTGTTGAGCGAACGTAACTTGAGCACTGCAGTAGGTGACGAAGGTGGTTATGCACCTGCGCTTAATGGTACAGAAGACGCTTTGGAAACAATCTTGACAGCTATTAAAAGAGCCGGTTACGAACCAAAACAAGATATTACAATTGCTTTGGACTGTGCCGCTTCTGAATTCTATGAAAATGGTGTTTACAACTACGCTAAATATGAAGGTGATTCAGGCGTTAAACGCACTCCGGCAGAACAAGTTGAATTTCTTGCTGAGTTAGTTGAGAAATATCCAATTGATTCAATTGAGGATGGTATGGACGAAGGCGACTGGGAAGGATGGAAGATACTTACCGATAAATTGGGTGATAAAATTCAATTAGTAGGTGACGATTTATTTGTGACCAACGTTGATTTCTTGAAAAAAGGTATCGAAATGGGCTGTGCAAACTCTATCTTGATTAAAGTAAACCAAATTGGTACTTTGACAGAAACATTGAATGCAATTGAGATGGCGCACCGTCATGGATATACAAGTGTAACTTCTCACCGTTCAGGTGAAACAGAAGACTCAACTATAGCTGACATTGCTGTTGCAACCAATTCCGGTCAAATCAAAACTGGTTCGGCAAGCCGTTCAGACCGTATGGCAAAATACAACCAACTGCTTCGCATCGAAGAGGAATTAGGCGATCGTGCAGTGTATGGTTATAAGCGTGTGAAATAGGAGAATTATTTTGACAATCAAATAATTGTCGAAACTCATGATATAAAAAATAGCAATTCGAAAAGGTTGCTATTTTTTTTGTGGTTTTATTTATGGAGTGTTCTGGGGTCACACGTGAAATTATGTGTTTATCTATTACTGTATGATGTAAAGAAAGTTATCTCCGATTGAACAATTAACAGGTCGCACCATACGGCGCTTGGGTTTGTGTGGATTGTATGTTTACTACAGACAGTGTTACACCTACGGCGTACTAATTACCGGTTTATTGGAAGGTTTGTACTTTATTATTACTCCACTGTTTATTTTTTCGATTAATGAAATGGCTTTACATTCAGGTTTATCTGTCTATTGCAAATCCCTATCGAAACCGGTTTTTTAGCTCCAGCGGAGCGATCTGTCTGTAGTATATCAATAACAATATCGCTAAGATTGTGCCGAAATAACTTGACGCTTTAAACGTGTTCTTTTGTCCTTTAACTTCCTTGAAAATTCATTAAATAGCTCGCTATTCGCAGAATTTTCAAGTCGTTAACGAATAAAATAGCTTCGTTTCAAACAGTCAACTTATTTCATTACAAACCCTAAGTTGCCTTATATAAACAGTTGTATTTATTTAAATAAATAATTAAAATTGTTCCGTTAGAATATCATCAACTGCAATAAATAAACTCCTGCTCCACACAAATACCCAATCAATGCCAATAGTGATATCCTTTTTAAATACCAAGCAAAGGTGATGCGCTCCAACCCCATAAGTATAACGCCAGCTGCCGAACCAATTAGCAAAATGCTTCCACCTGTACCTACACAATAAGCTATGAAATGCCAGAAAGTGCCATCTACAACAAAGTTTTGCAAGAACTCAGGATTGGTTGCTGAAGCAAGCATTGTTTCACTCACAATAGGATACATTCCCATTGCTCCTGCAAGTAAGGGAACATTATCAAAAATGGAAGACATAACACCAATGGAGATTGTTTGCGCGTAGATATTAGGTATATGAGCAGTCATAAACCCTGCCAGACTAACTAATATTCCAGCTCTTGACAGAGCATCAACTGCCAAAAGAATACCCAGAAAGAACATTAAGGTTGAAATATCTAATCGCTGGAATATTCGCTCTACACGGATTTTTATATTTTCGCTCATATTCTTCTTATGATTATACATTATTTCAGTGTATATCCATAGAATACTTACTCCTAATAATACTCCAATGAAAGGAGGTAGTCCGGTAACAGCTTTAAACACGGGTGCAAGAATAAGAATGGAAATGCCCGATACTAATACAATGAATCGATTGAGTGGTGTGAGATAATAGTTGAGCGAATTAGGGTCATCCCAAAATTCTTCGTTGGGACTTGCTGGTAGTTTTCCCTTCAACCAATATTGTGTGATGAACACCGGAACAATCAAAGATACCAAACTAGGCAAGAAAACATTTTTCATAATTGCAAAGCTGGTTATATTTCCTTTTACCCAAAGCATAATGGTTGTGACATCACCAATGGGCGACCATGCGCCACCGCTATTGGCCGCCAATACAACCATACTACAAAAAATCCATCGTTCTTTTCTATCATCTACAATCTTTCTTATGAGCATTACCATCACAATAGTAGTGGTGAGGTTATCTAAAACAGATGATAAAAAGAAAGTAATAATTGCCACCAACCAGAGCAATTTCCTACGCTTTCGCGTTATAATCCAGTTGGTAATAAAATTGAAACCTCCGTGCACATCAATAATTTCCACCACTGTCATAGCACCCGTAAGGAAAAGCAGCGTCTCGGATATGTCTCCAATTGTTTCAAGCAATTGGTGATTAATAACGAAACTACTTACCTGTTCTTTGAAATTAAGATGTGTAAGCCCGCCATTGTGAGAAAGAAAATCAGTAAAACTTTCGGCCGAAACTGATTGTACAATAGAGGGTGCAAGATATATATAAACTACCCAAAGAACCATGCCAATTAATAGTGCGATACTCGCCTTATTAATCTTTATTGAGTGTTCCATGGCTATGGATATATAGCCCACGAGGAAGACAATAATCATTAAATATATCATACCTTTTTTTATCTTTTTCTGACGTAAAGGTAAAAAAAGATACGCCAAAAGATATTGAATGAATAAATAAACGGCATTAATTTTTGAAACATTAAACTCTTTTCGTCCAAGAGCGTTATTGGAATATCAAAGAATCATACTTATCTCTTTATTATTGAAGATAGAACAATGAGAAGTTAAAACTAAGATTAAATTTGCAGATGTTCAATTTTTGATTTAAATTTGCAGCATTATAATAGAAAAATGAATATAGTACTTTCAAATAGAAATTGGTGGCGCTTCATACAACTCAATCAGTCGTAGGAAAGCAGCTATATTCATATAAAAGTAATTTAAATAATATTAAAGCCTGTCGCACCTGCGATAGGCTTTTTTATT
>JAQVGF010000093.1:5244-8553 GCA_028696875.1 Dysgonamonadaceae bacterium | reverse complement strand
CTTTTCAGACAAAGAAGAATTCTGTTTTACTTCAGTTGAGAAAATATGGTAAATAGTTGTTTACGAAGTACTCTAAGAATAAAAAAAATATTTGCTACCTTTGCACACTATCATTATATATTATGGTAGAATAAAAAAACTCCAATATTAATGAATAAAAAAACCATTTTCTCCCTTCTATTTCTGTTGTTCATCCCTATGATGTTTGCACAATCGTACAAACGTATAATATCGCTTGCGCCTTCGCTTACGCAAAGTCTATATTATTTAGACACACAAGACAAATTGGTGGGTCGCACCAGCTACTGCGTAGCTGCAGAAAAAGAGAATGTGCCGGTAGTAGCTACTGCAGTGAAACTAAATATGGAGAAAGCTATAGCAATGAAACCCGATTTGGTATTAGTATTGGGACTTACCGATGCTCAAGACATCGAAACACTCCGCAAATTCGGTATTAAAGTAGAAGTTTTTGATTCACCCAAAAATTTTGAAGAAATTTGCGATCAATTTATTCATTTGGGAAATTTAGTTGGAAAAAGAAAAGAGGCGAAGCAAATTGTTGCCGACAGCAAAGCAAAAATAAGCGAGATTCAAAAGCAACGTATGGGAAAACCATCGCCAAAGATATTTTTTCAAGTTGGTAGTAATCCATTGTTTACAGTAACACCCAATACATTTATGGATGATTATATAACGTTGATTGGCGGCAAAAACATCTCCGCAGAACTTACCAAAGGAATTATTGGTCGTGAGTTTGTGGTTGCCAAAAATCCTGATTATATTTTCATTTGCACCATGGGAGTGACAAGTGATCAGGAGACAAAAGTGTGGAAAAACTATCCCAGCATGAACGCTGTAAAAAACAACAGGTTATTTACCATAGATGCAGATATTGCTTGTCAACCTACTCCAATAACTTTTGTGGAAACTATGGAGGTGATGAATGAGACGATGGGAGGGGAAGCAGTTGAAAATTGAAAGTTGAAAGTTGAAAATGAACAATGGACAATTGACAGTTGACAGTTTGACAGCGAAGTGAAGAGTGTGAGGTTGGAAACTCGGGATTCGGAACTCGAGATTCGGGTGTAGGTGTTAGGAATCTTAGCGTTGTCTTGGTATTCGGAACTTAGATCGCGCACTTCTATGACGCTTGTATTGCGAAACAAAAAAAATCTCTTAAGCAACATGCCCGAACGAAAAATAATTAAACCAAAACCACGAAAAAACAAAGCAGAAAAATAAAAACTATACAACAGCATGACAATGGAGACAGACAATAGAGATATATTAAAAGAGACCGGTCTAATCCACGTATACACCGGAACAGGAAAAGGTAAAACCACTGCTGCCGTGGGGCTTGCAACTCGTGCTTTGGGAAGTGGATTGTCGGTTTGTTATTGTTCATTTCACAAAGACCCCGAAAAGTATGGATACTCGGAAATGGAGAGTTTAAAGAAATTGGGTGCGCATGTTATCAATTTTGCGAAACATCACCCACACATGGAAGAAAATGTGAGCGATGCAACCATTTCTAAAATAACAGAAGAAGTGAATCAAGCAATAGATACACTCACCACCTTAATGGAATCTATACATTTTGATCTGCTTATTTTGGATGAAATATTTATATCCATTCGAGATAACTATCTCAACGAAGAGAAATTAATAGATTTTATCGAAAACAGACCCCGAACAACCGAACTCGTACTTACAGGAAGAGGTGCAACAAAGAAAATATTGGCATTAGCTCATTACATCACAAACATGGAGTGTGTGAAACATCCTTATTACGACAACCTACCAAGTCGGAAAGGTATTGAATATTAATATTTTTGTTTAAAAATAGAATGAAAAGTAATCAGTTGCGTTGGACTATTTATTTGGTTGTGTTAATAGTGGTGGTTACAGTTGCCATCGTGCTCTCACTGAGCGTGGGCGAAATAAACATTCCATTTAGAGAGTTGCCACAAATCTTTTCTCAAAAAGATAGTATGGAATATGGTGTGCTTTTCTACATTCGTATACCTCGCACACTGCTTGGATTTGCGGTAGGCGGCAGCCTTAGTTTGGCCGGAGCCATTTTACAGGGGATTTATCGAAATCCATTGGTGGAACCTTACACCTTGGGTATATCGGGAGGAGCATCATTGGGAGTAACTTTTGTACTGGTTGCCGGATTGCAGCTTGCCCACATACTTATACTGCCTTTGGCAGGATTTATTGGTGCATTTATTACTATTTTTTTGGTTTACACATTAAGCATACGAAACCGGGAACTAAATGTAAACCGCATGCTGTTGATTGGAGTGATGATTAGTTTTATCTCCTCTTCGTTGATGATGTTTTTAATGTCGATAACATCGGCCGATAATATTCATGGCATTGTTTTTTGGATGATGGGTTCGCTCAACGAATCCAATCAAACATTGATTGCAATTATGGTTGTTATTTCATTACTCTCTTTGGGCGCTTCTTATCTCTTTGTTATGCCACTCAACGCTTTGCGATTGGGCGAAGAACGAGCCAAACATTTGGGAGTTAATTCCAATGTAATTATCCGTATTTTATTTATTATAACATCACTTCTGACGGGTGCTGCCATATCGGTGGCAGGAGTTATTGGTTTTGTGGGATTAGTCATTCCGCACATTGTGCGACTATGGGTGGGAGGAGATTATCGAATTATGCTGATTGCATCTTTTTTAAGTGGTAGTGTGTTTTTATTGATATGCGACGTAATTGCACGCACCATTATTTCGCCAAACGAATTACCAATCGGTGTTATCACAGGTATTGTTGGAGGTATTATGTTTATCCTTCTGCTTAGTAAATCACGTAAAAGATCGAAAACATTGTCATGATAGACTCCATCATAAGCATAGAAAACCTCCGATGTGGTTACAAAAGCGGATTCCATATTAGCGATATTAATTTTTCGTTGAAAAAAGGCATATTCGCCGGAATTATCGGACCAAACGGTTCAGGAAAGACAACTCTATTTCGAGGCATATCGGGCGATTTACCTCTTGATAATGGTAAAATTTTGTTCGATGGAAAAGATATGGCAAAATTATCGCTTCGCGAAAAAGCACAAAAACTATCCATTGTTACTCAATTTAGTGAGATAGCCAACCTAACCGTAGAAGAATATGTATTGATGGGAAGAATGCCTTATCGAAAACAGTTTCAGTTTTTTGACACCCGAGAAGATATTGATATTGCACACCATTACATGAATTTGACCAATACGTATCGCTTGCGAAGCAAAGAGATGATAGAGCTGAGCGGGGGCGAACAGCAAATGGTAAG
>JAQVGF010000093.1:0-5144 GCA_028696875.1 Dysgonamonadaceae bacterium | reverse complement strand
ACACAAACCTTGAAAGTCTGTGAAATAATAAAAGAATTAAATCCTGATGTAAAGATTTTGTTAGGTGGTCCCGAAGTTAGTTATGAATGGGAAAAAGTGATATCCAATCCGGCAGTCGATTACATAATTAGTGGGGAAGGAGAAATTCCTTTCCAACACTTTGTGGCGAACTATCCAAATGTGGAAGATACTCCTAATTTGATTACAAAAGAGAATCGTTTAGCAACACTTCATTCTCCCATTGACTGTAACTTTAATGTGAAAAGTTTGGCTGACAGAAACCCGTATCAATATGATAACCCAAAGGAACTGTACAACAAAGTTTGCTACATTGAAACCAGCCGAGGCTGTCCTTACAAATGTGAATATTGTTTGGCGAGCCTGGATAATAATGTACGCGATTTGCCTGTGGATACAGTGAAACAAAACTTAAAGTACCTGATGGAGCGAGGCAGAACCATCAAGTTTTTAGATCGAACATTCAATTTGAAAAAAGATTTCACCATCGATCTGTTCCAATTCATATTGGACAATCACCAACCGGACAATGTTTTTCAATTTGAAATAACTGCAGATATTATTCATCGCGATATTATCCGATTCATTCAAGAAAAAGTACCGACGGGATTGTTTCGTTTCGAAATTGGGATTCAAACAGTGAATCAGGAGAGCAACAAAGAAGTTGGTAGGAAACAAGACTTTGCAAAAACCAGCGATGTGGTGAATCAACTAAAAAATAAAATAGAGATGCACCTCGATTTAATTGTTGGTTTGCCTTTTGAATACTTCAATGATTTAAGATATAGTTTTGATGAAACTTTTGCGCTCTATCCGGATGAATTGCAATTAGGTTTTTTGAAGTTTCTGAAAGGAACACCACTACGTATCAATCATGAAAAGTATGGCTACAAATTTGATGAGAATGCGCCCTATGAAATAATGGAGAGTCAATTTATAAGCTCCGAAGAATTGAAAAAAGCTACTTTGGTGGAAAAAACACTGGATATTTATTGGAACAAAAAAAGAGCACTCAATACATTGCGTTATATGAGCATGAATGGAAGTACGTTTGATTTTTTATTGGGTCTGGGTGAATATTTCAATACACATTATCAGTTCCACAAACACACCTTACAGGATATGTATGAAGCTTTGTATAAATATGCGTTAACAAACCATGCTTCAAATAAGATTCTTTTGCAGTTTATCTATTTAGATTATTACACATACAACAAAATAAAACCACACGATCTGTTTGACATAGAGCAAGAAAAAAAAGAACAAAATTCTCTGTTAACAGAATTGGGTTTCAATATCCATCAATTCCGGTACGCCTATTTTCCTGTTTCATTCAATATCAATTATTGGTTAGAAAACTATGAGATAAAAGAAGATGATGATTTATTAATTATTCAATATACGGGGAGAGAGAAACCGGTGGTTTTATCGGAGAGAAGAAAATAATGGTGCTAAAGTAGAGACACAATGATTTATGTCTAATGCTAACGACGAATTGTAGAACGCAAAATCTCGTTTCTAATGATATTAACATAATAGAGCAGTTACACGCAGCATCGGCATTATAATCTCAACTGTTGTTCAAAAAGAGACAAATGTTTTGAACAAGATAATAATGTCACTTATTTTGAAGTTTTGAGTGTGATTGACTATTTATCTGTTTCAGATAGAGGTATTCACGATATAAGATTTTGTTGTACATAAGAAACAGCAATTTGATATCATTGCTTTTTATTTTATAATAAAAATTTAGAAAGTGAACGTTGTTGTTAGCGAGCTTTTTGATAAAAGAAACGAACACCAAAATATAATTCAGTATCTTTGTTGCGATTAATTCCAAAAGCGCATAAATGAACACCGAACTTTTTATTGCAAAACGACTCTACAAAGGCGAGAAAAAAAACGAGAAACGTGTTTCCTCGCCTGCCGTCTTTATTGCCGTTACCGGCATTGCCCTTGGCTTGGTTGTAATGATTCTGTCTGTTTGCATCGTCATAGGTTTCAAAAAAGAGATTCGTGGAAAAGTTATCGGATTCGGTTCCCACATTCAGATAACGTCGTTCGAAGATAACAGTTCGTATGAATTGAACCCAATCGCAATTTCGGATACATTAATTGATAAGCTGAACAATAATCCGCAAATCAGGCACGTACAGCCTTACATTATTAAACCCGGGATTATAAAAACAGACGAAAACTTTCAAGGTGTGGTTCTAAAAGGCGTGAATGAGGATTACGATTGGGATTTTTTCAAAAAAAATATGGTCGAAGGAGATATCATCCACCCGAATGACAGTTCCGGAATTAACCAAGCCATTGTTTCAAAAGATATTGCCGATAAGCTTCATCTAAAGTTGGGCGATAAATTCACCACTTACTTTGTGCAAGAACCCGTCCGGGCTCGTCGCTTTGAAATAACCGGCATTTATCAAACCAACTTTGAGGATTACGACAAACTCTACGTTCTTACGGAGATGAACTTACTTGCCAGGTTAAACCAATGGGACGATGATTTTGTTAGCGGTTTGGAAGTGTTGGTGAAAGATTACAACAAGTTGGACTTAACAACACAAGATTTATTTTTTGATATGATCTCTCATCGAGATCGGTTAGGAAACACACTTTATACACGTTCCATAAAAGATATAAATCCTATCATCTTCGATTGGCTCAATCTGCTTGATATGAATGTTTGGATTATTATTATTCTGATGCTCATAGTCTCCGGGTTTACGATGATTTCCGGCCTGTTAATCATTATTCTGGAACGCACCAATATGATTGGAATCTTGAAAGCAGTGGGTACGCGTGATATTAAAATCCGCAAAATATTTCTCTATTTATCCTCGTTTCTTATATTGAAAGGTCTGTTCTGGGGAAACATTATTGCGCTTATACTTTGTTTCGCACAAAAATATTTACATATTATAAAACTCAATCCCGAAGTTTACTACACAGCTCACGTACCTGTCGATATAAACTTATGGATTATTTTAATAATAAATGCAGGCACATTACTAATTTCTTTACTAATGATGATTGGTCCCTCCTACTTAATTGCAAAAATATCGCCTGCCAAATCAATCAAATTTGAATAATCAAATAACTTAAAAAACGGTATAACAAAAAATGAGTATTAATTGGGTTCTTCTGATAATTGGTGGCGTGTTTGAAGCCGGATTTGCAATAAGTTTGGGCAAAGCACAAGATTCTTTGGGAAAAGAAAAATGGATGTGGCTTGCTTCATTTGCCATATGCGTTAGTATTAGTATGTATTTGCTCTACAGATCGATGGGAGGTGCCAGACCTATTCCCGTGGGCACGGCGTACGCAGTTTGGGCAGGTATTGGAGCCGTTTGTAGTGTTGTTTTTGGTATCCTCATTTTTGCCGAACCTGTAACCATGTGGCGAATGATCTTTCTTTCCACATTGGTTATTTCATTGGTAGGGTTGCAGATTGTGACACCTGCATAAAAGTTTTGGTCCAAATTCAATGTTTAAAATGGCTTAATAGTATTGCTCTGACATTAAAACACCTCATAAAGTCAAATTATAAAAACGTGTTTCTTTTCTTTTTTTAGAATAAATATTTTTATTGAGTAGCGATTGCCAAAAAACGTTCTCTTCTTGAATCTCTGATAAGAAAAACAAATAGTTAAACACTTCGCGATCGCGACATATCGCCCAAATATCCGCCGTGATGCCTTTTAGCATACTCCTTTTCATTGAAGTTGATACGTTTCATAGTATTTATAACCAGCAAATCTCCAATAACAGTCATCACCGTAATAGAAGTTGTGGGAGTAAGTTTCAAAGGACACACTTCGTCAGGATGACCCGTAAAGAGACAAACATCAGCTTCGTTTGCAAGAAAGCTATCCGTGTTGCCGGTAATAACGATGATGGGAATGGAAGAATAGATATTGCGTGCCAAATCTAACAACTCAATTATTTCACGTGTTTTACCCGAGTTGGTTATCAACAGCAACGCATCGTTACGTTGCAAAATTCCCAAATCGCCGTGCTGTGCTTCGCTTGGATGTAGAAATATGGATGGCGTACCGGTGGAGCAAAATGTTGTTGCCAGGTTTTGTCCCACCTGTCCCGCCTTGCCCATTCCACTAATCACAAGTTTGCCATTTTGGTTATGCACTTGTTCCACAATAATATCTACCACTTTGTTGTAGTTTTCGGAAACAGGAATATTGCGAATTGCTTCTGCTTCGAATTCGAGAATAGATCTCATCTCTTCAAGATTCATCGGTATGTTACTTGTAATCAATTTGTTTTGTTTTTAAATTTTATTTCAGATAAATCCTGATTGGCTTGCGTAATTTTATCTTTCAATCCCTCTTTGTAATTGATTAGTTTCAATTGATACTCAGGGTTGTCAGTAGCCAAAATTTGAAGTGCCAATATACCGGCATTCAATGCTCCATTAATTCCCACCGTAGCAACAGGTATGCCGGGAGGCATTTGAACAATTGCCAAAAGAGCATCCAATCCGTGCAACGTAGCATTTATGGGAACTCCAATAACAGGAATGGAGGTCATGGAAGCAATTACTCCGGGCAGATGTGCAGCCATACCTGCAGCAGCAATAATTACTTTTATCTTATTGGAGTGTGCGTTTTTCGCAAATATTTCCACCTCTTCCGGCGTTCGATGTGCTGATAAAGCATTTATTTCGAACGGTATATCCATTTCGTCTAAAAACTTGGCCGCTTTTTCCATCACCGGATAATCCGATGTGCTACCCATGATGATACTTACTAATGGCTTCATAGTTATTATCTATTGTCGATGTTATTAATCTTACTTCTTTTTGATTCAGGTTTTTTTTATCGAAATAAAAAGCAGATTTCAAAAATAATCATATTCCGGTAATTTACCAATCATATGGGTTAAGAAAAGTGGAAAATGGATGAATGATAAATTTCTCGCAGATATTTCAGTTTTACACAGAAACAGATCTGCGAAGATCAACAACATTACACATATTCTTTACTTACTGTCTGTCAGAAAACGATTGTTTATTGAGTCTTTAATAAGAAAAGGGCAAAGACAACTTAAAAAAAATGCCTAAAAAGACTATCGTTTTCTCCGATTACTTTTTAGACATCTCT
>JAQVGF010000092.1 GCA_028696875.1 Dysgonamonadaceae bacterium | reverse complement strand
TTTTCATTTTAAAAAAAATAAAGAGTTGTTTAGTGAAAAAAAAGACAAGTTTTGGGAATTACTTATCTCAATGGTTTAAACGTATGAGTCCACTCTGGAAACCCTCAATTGCTAAAGTCCCCTTTACGAGGGGATTTAGAGTCGGAAATCAGTGAATTTGACTTTTCGGAGCGGACTCATCATATTATATAATGACTGTCTCATCCCGATGGCTATCGGGACGAGAGTAACGTGTTGCATTGAGCCAGCCGAAATGTACTATTTATCTTTTTCTTGCAATGACTAAATTATGTATAACGAACTGATAGATTCATTGTTACACACTCTTTCAATAGAGTCGGCAAACATATCAGCTACGGATATTATTCTCACTTTCTCGCTTTTTTGCGAATAAGGTATACTATCTGTAAAGATAATTTCGGTCAAAGAAGATTGATTAACGCGGGTGGATGCAGGATCTGACATCACAGCATGAGTAGCAATTGCTCTCACAGAATTTGCACCATTTCTCATCATTAATTCTGTAGCTTTTGTTATTGTGCCTGCCGTATCAACTATATCGTCAACTAACACAACATCCATTCCTTCTACATCGCCAATTATTTGCATATCCGAAATAACATTCGCCTTTTTCCTCAATTTATAACAAATTACCATGGGAGTACCCAAAAATTTTGCATAGGCACTTGCTCGCTTTGTTCCACCTACATCAGGAGTAGCAATTACAAGATTCTCCAAATTGAGGTTTTGTATATAATTAATGAAAACGCTGGAGGCATATAAATGGTCTACCGGAACATCAAAGAAACCCTGAATTTGATCGGCATGAAGGTCCATGGTTATGAGCCGATGAATGCCGGCTCTGCCAAGAATATCTGCGATAAGTTTTGCTCCAATACTAACGCGTGGTTTATCTTTTCGATCTTGTCGCGCCCAGCCGAAATAAGGGATTACGGCGACAATAGATTTTGCTGAAGCACGTTTAGCTGCGTCAACCATAAGTAACAATTCCATTAAATTATCGGAGCTGGGAAAAGTAGATTGAATAAGAAAAACTTGTCGTCCTCTGATTGATTCTTCGTAAGAAACTGAAAATTCACCATCGGCAAAGTACTCAATATTCATGTTACCTAAAGGACAGTTTAAGCTGTTGCAAACTTTCTCGGCAAAATAACGTGAATTAGTACCGGAAAATATCTTAAAAGGTCTTTCTTCCATTCTTTTGTTGTTTATTGAGGTATTATTATCTAATTAGCATAAATTGCTTACAGATAACAAATGTACAAAAACAATATCTTTATTTAAAATTTATTTTGAAAATCTCTCCCGAATAAGCTTCAATTTTAAGCTTTAACGATAAAGCATCATCAAATGTTAATCCGGTTTTATCTGATTTGAAAATTGGTATTACTTCTATTGGTTTTCTTTTTTCTAACTGAAAAAAAGAATAAGCATCTTGGGGTATGTTTACAGTAATTAGGGAATCTTCATCGTTGAAATTAACAATTATAAGAAAAAGAGATTCTTCGTATCCACGCAAAAAAGCATATTTTTTTGTAGAGTTGAACCCGTTGTTATCGTAATTGGCATACATCAAATCATAGATTTTACCTTTATTTATTGCTTTTTCTTGGTTGCAAAATTGAAGAAGTTTGGAATAGAAGTCTCTTAGTTCTCTTTCTTCGGATGTTAACCGCGATTCATCCCATTTTCCATTGTTGTTCCAACGTTCTATTTTATCAATAGACCAATAATCAAAAATGGTTGTACGTCCATCTTTTCCACTAAATCCTTCCTCGTCCATTCCCCTTTCGCCCAATTCTTGGCCAAAGTACACCATAATAGGATTGGTACCGACAGATGCCGTTAAAATCATTGCCGCTTTTCCTTTTTGGGGATTCCCCAAAAAATAATCGGATGCTAAACGTTGCTCATCGTGATTTTCAATAAAGTTGAGCATTTGGTGCTGTATGTCGCCCACTTTATTCAAGGCAAATGTAATATCTGATGAGGGTCGATAACCGCAAGCCACATCTCTTACTACATCATACAAACCTACTTTGTCGTACAAGAAATCAAAAGCATCGGCCGACAAAAAATTGCGGTATGAATTATGGTTGTAAATTTCGGCAATAAAAAGAATGTTTGGATATTTTCTTTTAACCAGTGGAATTACCCATTTCCAAAACTCCAAAGGAACCATTTCCGCCATATCACATCGAAAAGCATCCACCTTTTTCTTAGCCCAAAACATCAATATATCTTTCATTTTGTGCCAGGTGTCCGGAATGGGATTAAAATATGATTTGTGATTATTTAGGTAATCTATTCCGTAGTTTAATTTAACTGTTTCGTACCAATCGTACTTGGAAGGTGCATGTGTAAAACTATCGTTCCCGGTGGCTTTTGCCGGAAATTCTACATATCTAATTTCATTTTCATTTATCGGCAAACCTCTTAGATCCAACGCTTTATCAGGGATATAATAAAAATTATTGGAAGGCAGAAAGTGATAATTAGAATCATCAGTAATGCCAAACTCAAGAGCATCTTTTGGTATCATAACAGACTTATAATCTCGAGCCAAATGATTGGGCACAAAATCGATTATGACATCCATTCCACTTCGGTGTGTTCGCTGAACCATTTTTTCAAACTCTATCATTCGGTTTTCTACATTTTCAGCAAGATCAGGGTCAACATCGTAATAGTCTCTAATTGCATAGGGTGATCCCGCTTTTCCTTTAATAATTTCAGGATATTGTTTGGGAATCCCATATTGAGTATAATCGGTTTGAGATGCATGAGCAATTATTCCTGTATACCAAATATGAGTGAACCCCATTTTTTTTATTTCAATCAAAGCTTTGTCCGAGAAATTATTGAATTTTCCGCTTCCATTCTCGCTCAGATCTCCATCGACCTTATTATTTCTCTTTTTGTTTCCAAACAATCTGGGAAGTACCTGATATATTATAATTTTATTTTGATTCATAAATGCTTTTTAAAATTTGAACAATTCTAATCGTTTCGATTTGATAATTTTGTTGGTTGCTTTTCTTTCTTTTAGTTTATCAACAGTTCGGCTGTATCCTGTTTCGTAAATTATATCGATATTGGAAAGATCAAACATCCAGAATTTTTCTATTCCTTCGATTTCAATCAACACATCGCAAAGCTTTTTGTCCGCAAAGGTATTGGATATAGACATTAGGTTAAATGTCCTTTCGGCAACGTATTTCAAGTTGTGTTTTTCTTCCGGAGGCATCATGATGTGGACGTTTATTCCAAAGAGAATTTTGCATTCTTCCCGAATGGTTGATGCAGGCAGATTTTTAAAAATACCGCCGTCAACATAGGGTTCATCATCAATGTAAATGGGCGAAAAAATTAATGGCACACAACACGATGCAACAACAGATTCAATCAATTTATCACCTTCCGAAAAATTTACAGTCGTTCCTCTTTCCCAATTGGTTGCAACCGCTATAAATGGAATTTGCAGTTGTTCAAATGTTTTTGATCGTAAATTTCTTTTCAAGAAATTATGCAATCCGGTAGGACGAAAAAAACCGGTGGTTGGAAAAGTTAATTCAACAAATTGTTTGAATTTTGTGTCTTTAAATAACTCGCGAATTTCCTCGGGAGAATATCCGTCTGCGTAAAGCACCCCTGCAAGCGCACCGGCACTTGTGCCTGCAATAATGTCGGGTTTCAAGTTTCGCTCTTCAAGCGCTTTTAGCGCACCTAAATGGGCAAATCCTTTGGCCCCGCCTCCGCTCAGTGCGTATCCAACATTGAATTTGTTGAACTTATTGAATTTGTTGAAAAATATCATAGACTATCTAATTCTATGCTTATAACAATTCTCTCTGAGATGAGTTTAGATTTAAATGGTTTTTAAAATCGATTGAAGCATGTGTTGACAATTTTAGCTCACAGAGGCAGTAGACTTATCGGATTACACTCAGATTTTTTTGTTTATGCACAATGCGCGGGCGGAAGCCGCAATGTGCTTTTTGGTTAATGAATTAGTTTCGATATTTTTGAATTGAACAAGATATTTTTGATTTTGATAAGGCAATAAGGTTGGATTGATATGGATTTCTGCCGATTACTAAGATTAGGGAAAAGAGAAAATAAGGTTTTAAATATTCTAAAAACAAAAACAACTACATTATAACCGACTCAGCAATTCACTTATTGATTTCTTTAAAACAGGATGAATAAAATTTGGTGCAATTTCAGACATTGGTTTAAGCACAAAGTCGCGTTCTTGTATATGTGGATGTGGAACTATAAAATTGGGGTTGTTGTTGATAATAAAATCCTTGTAAAATAGAATGTCTATATCGATAATTCTATCGGTGTAACCGCTTGATAGCAATTTATCTGTTCTCCCCATTTCTTTTTCTATAGATTGTGTTTCAACAAGAAGTTCGAGAGGAGTTAATGCTGTTTCAACATTAATTGCACAGTTAACAAATAGGTTATTTGACTTAAAACCATGTGGTTTCGATAAATAGAGAGCAGATAAGGAAATAATTCGCCCTATCTGCTCTTCAATTTTCTCTAATGCTACTTCAATATTTTTCTGTTTATCGCCTAAGTTAGTTCCCAAACCTAAATAAACCGAAGATAAATTGGTGTGACTTTGAACCTCTGCATAGTTATCGGTACTCATTATTATTATTCAATGGGAAATTGCGTGTTATCTTATTCAATTAGTTAACAGGCGTTGCATCCAACGTCTCCTCATTTTGGGAATTGTCCGTCAAATAATTTAGTAAAAGACTAAATAGTATCTGCCAGAAAACCACCGGTTTTTGGGCTTTTTCTTGCAAAGGCTAAATAATTAGCATAGCATCTCCATAGGCACCAAAACGATATTTTTCCTTAATGGCCAGTTGGTAAACATTCATTATTTTATCGTATCCGCCAAATGCTGCAGTCATCATTAACAAGGTAGAATATGGCAAATGAAAATTAGTTATCATCGCATCGGCAAACAAGAATTCGTATGGCGGAAAGATAAATAAGTTGGTCCAACCATCTCTTGGTTTGAGATGTCCATCTGTACTTACAACAGTTTCCACGGCTCTCATTGTTGAAGTACCAACAACACAAATTTTTGATCGTCTATCCTTCGCTTTGTTTGCATTTTTACAAAATTTTTCCTCAATAATAATTTGTTCAGAATCAATTTTATGTTTTGTGAGATCTTCAACGTCAATATCTCTGTATGCTCCCAGTCCGTTATGAATGGTCAAAAAATCATACTCCACACCTTTTATTTGCATGCGCTTCATAAGTTCCCTACTAAAATGAAGTCCCGATGCAGGAGCAACTACGGCTCCTTCATTTTGAGCAAAGATATTTTGATACCTCTCTTCATCTTCGGGCTCTGCCGGGCGTTCCATATAATCGGGAAGAGGCGTTGAACCTATTATATAGAGCAATCGTTTGAACTCTTCGTAAGGTCCATCAAATAAAAAACGCAATGTTCGCCCGCGAGATGTTGTGTTATCAATCACTTCAGCAACAAGCTCTTCGTTTTCACCAAAGTAAAGTTTATTGCCAATCCGAATTTTTCTTGCAGGATTAACCAAAACATCCCACAAATGTTGGCTGGGATTCAGCTCTCTAAGAAGAAAAACTTCAATATCGGCTCCCGTTTTTTCTTTATTTCCAAAAAGTCGCGCCGGAAACACACGTGAATTATTAAATATGAAAAAGTCTTTTTCTTCAAAATAATCAAGAATATCCTTAAATTGTTTGTGTTCAATTTTATTGGAGTCTTTGTGAACTATCATTAATCTTGACTCATCCCGTTGCTCAACGGGATATTTTACCAAAAGTTCATTAGGCAAATTAAATTTAAACTGAGATAATTTCATATATTGTTGTACTATTTTTTTGAAAATAAAAGTTAGATGCAAATGTTTTTATCGAAAAATTCATCCAATTCATCAACTTGCAAACACTTATCAAGTGTAGCATCGCCTACCCTTACTCTCTCAAGTGATATCAAGTGAGCTCCGGAGTTCAAACACTCACCAATATCCCTTGCAAGAGCTCTTATATATGTGCCTTTGCTACAAAGTATTGAAAGAGAAATAAAGGGTAATTCATAATTAACCAACTCTATACTATCTATAACCAATAATTTAGGTTTTAGTTCAAAAACCTCAGATTTTCGAGCCAACTCGTACGCTCTTTTTCCGTTTACTTTTACTGCAGAAAAATCAGGAGGAATTTGCTCAATTTCGCCGATAAATTTCTTCAAACAATCACGTACTAAATCTTCTGTAATATGATTAATCGGAAATTCAGCGTCAATTTCTGTTTCCAGATCGAATGAAGGGGTTGTAGCTCCCACTTTAATAGTAGCACTGTATTCTTTTACACCCGCTTGCAATCTTTCAATCTCTTTGGTTTTCTTGCCCGTGCAAATAATCATTACTCCTGTAGCCAAAGGGTCTAATGTGCCGGCATGTCCCACTTTCAACTTTTTGATATTCAGTTTTTCGCGTAATTTTGCACGAACAACGCGTACCAGCCTAAAAGAAGTCCAATAAAGTGGCTTGTTAACATATAGAATCTCGCCGTTTATAAAATCCATTATAATATACTTAGTTCAGTTCCCGTAAAAAGCAACAAGAGTAAAATACCTCCTACAATAATTCGGTAATAGCCAAAGGCTTTAAAACCGTGTTTGGTAAGAAAATTGATAAAAAATTTGATAGCTCCCATTGCAACAATAAATGCTACAACATTTCCAATTAGTAATGTTATCAAGTTCTCTTGAATCATGGCAACGCCAGACGGATCTGTCAGCAGTTTTAATAATTTATATCCACCTGCAGCAGCCATTGTAGGCACAGCCAAGAAAAATGAAAATTCGGCTGCATTTTTTCGCGTTAGTTTGGTTGTCATGCCTCCCACAATAGTAGCCATAGAGCGTGAAACACCCGGAATCATGGCAATGCATTGGTAGAAACCAATTATTAATGCACGCTTCCAACCTACTTTTTGATCGGTGATAGGTTTGTTAAACCATTTATCTACAAACAGCATAAGCACGCCACCTAGCACCAGCATAATGGCAACCACCAATACACTTTCTAACAATGCATCAATATAATCAATAAATAACAGTCCGATTATTGCCGCAGGCAAAAAAGCGATAAATAGCTTATAGTAGAAATCCCAAGACTGGAAAAAACGTTTCCAATATAAGACAATCACTGATAGTATGGCACCAAATTGAATATTTACGGTAAATGCTTTAACAAATTCAGTACTTTCAACACCCAGCAAAGCTTGTGTAATTATCATATGCCCGGTAGAAGAAACGGGCAAAAACTCTGTAAGCCCTTCTACAATGGCTATAATAATAGTTTCAAATAAACTCATTTAGGAAAATATAATAGGATACTTCTTACTTTTCAACTTCCTTTTCCTTAACTCCCTTACGATCAGGAAAAAGTATCCCAACTATCATAAGCAGAAATCCAAAAAGACAGGTTGCAGGAGCTACTTTTATACGACGAACGCTAAAAATATCAGGTTCAAAACCACCCTCAACAGTTGTAGCCGGTCCGGTCATTAAAATAAAACCGATAATAATTATTAGTGCAGCAATACCAATAATTATAAAGTTGATTTTGCTTAAAGCAAAGTTTCTTGGAGTCATCTCAATTTTTTTATTTCTTTTCTCTTTCTGATGTTTCAAGGCTCAATAAATTAAATGTAATATAAATGATCTGTTTTCATTCGCAAGTAATTATTTACTGCAAATATAGTTGACAAATATGTAATAATAATACCCAAAACAATGACTGAGGCAAATACGTAAATCAAATCGGTTGTCTGCAATATGGTACGCAAATCTGCGTATTGTTCACCTAAATAATAGAGCAATCCAATAATTAATACATTTGCCAACAATCCGGCAAAAATACCATCCATAATATTTCGAACAATAAAGGGACGTCTGATAAAGCTATTGGTTGCGCCAACCAAGCGCATGGTATTTATGATAAATCGTTTGGAATAAATGCTCAAGCGAATGGTGTTGCGAATAAGTGTAAACGAAATAAACAGCAAAACCAATGAAAGAACCAGCAGAATGGCACTAATTTTCGATAAATTACTGTTTACCAAATCAAGCGCCTCTTGTCTGTATAGCAAATCGTCCACATTAGTTTGTGCTTTTATCTGTTGCGACACAAATGTCAAACTATCCGAATTGGCATAGTTGGAATGCAAATAAATCTCGATGCAATCTGTAGCGGGATTATACCCCAAAAGGTCTTCCGGATCTTCACCCAAATCTTCAATTAATTGTTGCTTAGCCTCTTCCTTGCTTATAAAAAGGGAGGATTTGACAAAAGGCATTGAGTCCAACCGTTTCCTTAAGTTGGTGATTTGCAAATCGGTTACATCTTCGGTTAGCATCACGCTAAAACTCATGTTTTCCTTCACAAAAGATGTAATACCTCTTCCAAGGAAAAATGTCAAAACCGTTAATCCCAATAGTAATAAAACCAAAGTAACACTTACTATGGAGGTGATTTTTGCGTTAATGAGTGTAAG
>JAQVGF010000091.1:1833-8632 GCA_028696875.1 Dysgonamonadaceae bacterium | reverse complement strand
CAAAAAAACGAAATAACATGTCCGCTTACGCGGCGCGCTCGAACGTGTTTAATAACTCATCTCAATAATTTTCTCTACATCCTCCGGCTTCAAAGACTGATGTTCACCAAGTCCTGTCCAATTACGTTCGGAGAAACGTTTCGATATGTTTTCAGCTGTTCCCGAATAATCGTCGGTATATTCGGAGAGTTTTGTTTTAATATCCAATGAATGGAAGAACTCTTCAGTCTTTTCGATACCGGCTTTTGCTTTTTCTTCTTCATTTCCTTCCGTCACATTCCACACACGTTCAGCATATTGAGCCAGTTTCGCTTTTTTTGTTTCAAAATTATATCGATAATGACTTGGAGCTAAAATAGCTAACGTACGTGCATGGTCAATTCCGAATATTGCTGTTAATTCATGTCCCATCAGATGTACTGTCCAATCTTCGGGCACACCTTTATTGATTAATCCATTGAGTGCCATTGTACAGCTCCACATAAAGTTGGCAGCCGCATTGTAATCTGAAGGGTCTTTCATTATAACAGGAGCCACTTCAATCAACGTTTGAAGAATGCTCTCCGCAAATCTATCTTGCAGCAATGCACCCATTGGATAGGTCATATATTGCTCCAACACATGTGTAAACGCATCTGTAATTCCATTTGCCAAATGATGTTGAGGAATAGATTTAACAACTTCGGGATCGAGGATAGAAAACTGTGGGAAAAGAGCCGGTCCGCCTGTCGATAGCTTTTCTTTTGTCTCTTTTCGGGTAATAACCAATCCTGAATTCATTTCAGATCCCGTTGCTGGCAAAGTTAATACCGCTCCATAAGGCATTCCTTTTTTTATCGCTTTACCTTGGGTGAGTAAATCCCACGGATTGTCGCCTTCGAAAAAGGCAGCAGCCGATAGAAACTTTGTTCCATCAATTACGGAGCCGCCGCCGACAGCTAATAAGAAATCTACTTTTTCTTCTTTAATTACTTCTAAGGCTCCCATCAAAATCTCATATTCGGGGTTAGGGGGAATTCCACCAAACTCAATAAGGTTAAATCCTAAAAGTGCTTTTGTTACCTGTTCGTAAATTCCATTTCTCTTGATACTACCGCCACCATAAAGCATCATTACTTTTGATTTTTGTGGAATTTCACTTGATAATTTCTCTATTTCTCCTTTGCCAAATAAAATTTTAGTTGGATTTTTAAATTCAAAATTGTTCATGATATATTTTTTTGGTGGTTATACTTTTACAATCATTTTACCTTTGTTTTTGCCGGTAAAAAGATCGATAAAGGCTTGTGGAATAGAATCAAAACCTTCCACAACGGTTTCTTCATAAGTTAACTTTCCTTCTTTTAGCCATTGGCCCAATTGTTTTGCTCCTTCGGAGAACTTATCCGAAAAATCACTCACAATAAACCCTTGCATCAGAGCACTTTTCTTGATAAGAAATCCTTCAACGCGTGGTCCCATAGGCATCTCTGTAGCATTGTATGTAGATATTGCACCGCAAACTACGATTCGTCCAAATTGATTGAGGTTTCTATGCACCGCATCCGAAATAGATCCCCCCACATTGTCGTAATAGATATCAACACCTTGGGGAGATGCATCGGCAATCGCCTTCTTCATATCTTTTGTGGTATTGTAATTAATTGCTTCGTCAAAGCCGAATTTCGATTTCAATATTTCCGTTTTTTCATCGGTGCCCGCAATACCCACCACGCGGCAACCCAATATTTTTCCAATTTGCCCGACCGTACTTCCTACGGCACCTGCTGCACCCGACACAACAATGGTTTCACCTGCTTTGGGTTTTCCTATTTGGGTCAATCCCATATAAGCAGTCATTCCCGTCATACCAATTACACCAAGATATAGTGATAATGGTTGTATTGATGGGTCTATTTTCTGTAAACCTTCACCAGTGGATATTTGATATTCTTTCCACTCCAATCTATCTGAAACGAAGTCTCCTTTTTTGAAGTTCTCATTTTTTGACTCCACGACCTCTGCTACAATTCCCGAACTAATCGGTTTGTTGAGTTCAAATGGAGGCACATACGAATCGGCATCGCTCATTCTTCCTCGCAGGTATGGATCAACAGAAACGAATATCGTTTTCAATAACAGTTCTCCTTGCATTACTTCGGGCATCTTTTCATCTACAAATTCGAAATCTGAAAGTTGAGGAGTTCCTTTTGGTCGGCTTTTTAATATAATTGTTTTGTTCATATATATGTGATTTTTATTTTTAGTGTGTCATGCCACTATTTGGCTTTTCTTACAAAGAGTGTATTAATTAAAACACTCTATACAAGATATTGTTTCATCGAGAGCAGTTAAGGCTGCTTGCATGGTGAGAATTAATAATTTTCTAAAAGAAGACTTTCCTTTTTTAACCGCTCAAGGTCTCCCGGGTAAGTAAATGCCTTTTCAGCTCTTTCATATGCTTCACGAGAGTTGACAATTACTATCTCTTTTACTTCGTCCGGTACAAAAGAGTAAATAGAGATAAATGCTTTCTGCATGCGAATCATCACTTCAATATTGCCGGCTCCATCTCTTGAAATTGGGCGGAACGCATCCTTGAAAATATCTTCTGACTCAATCTCCGGAACCTCTATGCGTGTGTATTTAACATCAGGCGAAGGGCTTACATCATTTTTTTTGAACCACAAATGAAACAACCTCACGTAACTATTGATAATTGAAACAGCTGTACCCGGGTCATTGATAGCTGGAGATAAAGCCCGACTGGCAATTTCACTTAATGCGATGAGCCCAAACCGAGGATCAGCATAATAGGAACGAGTGTTATCTATTATAAATGCTTTGTTCAGCTTTTCCTTTTCGTCAATGGGTATATCTTCATCACCCGATACAATATAAGCAATGACCCTGTCGGGCGCTATAAATGTTCCCGGCATACAGTTAAGTGTGATTATAACATCCAGTCGGGCGGCAATATCCTGCAACCTGTCCATATTGAGATGTTGAATATAGCCGATTTCATCGCTGTAAATGGGAATGCCTTTGTTCTCTCTTTCAACTATTGGTGAGCCACCCATACGACGTGTTTTTATCCTTTTCTTAAAAGTCTTTATAGTTACGTCTTCAATCTTTTGTATGGTATGTCCCAATCTTCCGAGTTTAGAGATTCGCTCTACCCAACGGATAAAGGTAATGATGACTAACAGGAAAACAAGTAATGTTAGTAAGAACAAAACAAAGAGTCCTGCTTTCCCATAGTATCCATTCTTGAAAGCAACAGATGCTACTATACTGAAAATGAAAGCTCCAATGTAAATGGACAGAGCATTTTGTGACACGTCGTCCGCAACAATTAACTTGAATGACCGCGGAGTAGCTGTTGCACTAGCAGCAGCAAAAGCAGAAATCATTGAGCCAACAGCAAATATGGCTATGATCAACATGCTATTGGATAGAGTGCTAAGCAAATCATCCAAAGAGTCATTCTTAATGTCCGGCACAATGTCTGTTAAGAAAGTTCCATCGGCAAAATGGGCTACAAGAGCACCCACGATGGAGAGGATGCAGAAAATCAAAGGTTTAAACCATAGTTTGCTTGAAAGACGTGAGAAGTAGAAAATAATGTTTTGCTGCATGACAGATAATTAAGAGAATGATTTAAAAGTATGTGAACTAATCGATGATTTTTAATCATAACAAAGAACTTAATATTTAAGTTGCGCAAGATTGCTAGATATATTGATTATTAAATCAATGTCAAAATCAGTCTAAAATACTAAACAGACACATCTATCCGCTTCAATATTGCATGTATAATCCATCAGACGTTTAAGTGCAACATTTCTGCGCTTGAATAAAAAACATTTGCTATACCTCAATCATTGAGAAGCAAGGTATTGCGCCTCAAAGATTGAGGACATTAACCCGCACCCCGCAACACGTACTACTTGTTACACCCTACTTCTCAATTCTCGGAATCACTCCAGCTGCCACCCCCAATTTATCCAAATTCTTATACGCCACCTTTGCCAAACTCGAAGGTTTCTCCATCCGTTCTATTTCCGTCAAATCGCTTGTTTCATAAATGCGATCCAATGCTTGTTTAGTATTCTGATTAGTTGCAATTATTTCGAATCGATTGGCAAACGAGGTGATGTTGCTATCAGGCGGTAGTAACTCTTGTGTAGGCGGATAAAGCATCCACGTACGACATGTAAAAACGGTGTATTTGTGTTCAGGGAAATAAGTAACAAAAAAATTATGTGCTAAATCAAAAGACTCATCAATTTTTTCGGGACGCAAGTCGGCATCAGTTGCTATATGAACATTGACAACAGGCTCCCCTTCGAGGAAGCGTTGCTTCATCTCCTCCGATAGAGGCATATAGTCGTAATCTGCTCGTTCAATCTCGGCATAAGAAAAATGGAATTTCTGAAAGCTGAGTGAACCCAAATCAAACATCTCTCCTTTGTACATGAAACGAATCCATAGCGCATCGCGCTCACTCAGTCCATATTCTCCATGCAAGTCATAATAACGTGTGACGCGAAAGTTAAGGTCTTGTATGCTATCGTAGAAGATTTGACTGGGAATATTTTTACTGTCAAAATATTCTTTCAGAGGAATCAATTCATACACTAATGTAAATAATCTATCCTTTACTGATAAATCCAACAGAGGATTGTTTGGAAACTCATATTGATAAGGTTGTTCAATAAGAGGTGTGAAGTCAGCAGGGAATTCATTTTTGATATACTGAATAAACGCTTTATTAAAGTTGGCTTTGGTTATTATCTCAATTATTTCGGTTTTCATCAGAATGTATAAACTTTATAATTATCCTTTAATCTTAAACTTATGAAGATATAACAAATTTATCGGTTCATCAAATATTCTTCCAGAGCATGATAAGTGGGAAGCAAGAAAGGATTATTGTGAGTATGAGGAGGGAGAGAAGAATCCTTTTCATTACGATAATTTTCATCTTTGATAAAAACAAAAATGATGTGGCGATTGCTTAATATAGGAACGTTCGGTTATTAATCCAAATAATAAAGCGCACTCTAAATAAATGGAGTACGCTTTATATAACATTGCAGATATTCTATTAGTTTAAAAATAGATTGTTTATAAAAATATTTCAACTACTTAAACTCACTAAACACCACCTCTTTAAATATCTCACTCACCGTTGGATGTGGGAAAACAACCTCTTTCATCTCTTCCAGCGTCATTTCCTGCTCAATAGCCATACAGGCACCGTATATCATTTCACTGCTTGGATTACCCAGCATATGAACGCCTATTACTTCTCCGTATTTTTCACCAATTAATATTTTGCATAAACCATTGAATCCTTCGTTTTCGATAGAAAATCGTCCGGCGTAGGTCATCGGTAATTTTGCGACTTTATAAGCAATACCTTTCTTTTTTGCTGATTCTTCGGTTTCGCCTACTCCCGCAACTTCAGGATTGATATATACAACTCCGGGAATTGCATTGTAGCGCATAATGTCGTTGCGACCGGTAAGGTTGTTTACAACCACTTCGCCTTCGCGACTGGCAGTATGTGCCAACAGTGAGAAACCGGTTACGTCGCCTGCCGCAAATACATTGGGAACATTGGTGCGCATTTTTTCATCCACTTTAATGCCGCCTCTGTCCAGTTCCACGTTTATATTTTCCAACCCAAAACCTTTGGTAACGGGACGGCGACCCACGCTCAACAATATTTTTTCTCCTTCTACAGTTTCGGTTTTTCCATCTTTTTCGAAAGTAACTTTATTTCCATCTACTTTTGTAACCTTAGCACTCATATGAAACTTGATGCCTTTTTTATCGAACAATTTACGAACCATAGTTGAAATTTCTCTGTCTATTTCGCCCAATATTTCGGGTAGCATTTCCACAACTGTTACTGTGGTTCCCAATCCATGATAAAAACAGGCAAACTCCATACCAATAACTCCACCGCCAATTACAACTAACGATTCCGGGCGTTCCTTCATTTCCAGTATTTCACGGTTGGTAACAATCACATCTCCCGCTTCTTTTAATCCCGGAATGGGAGGAACAGATGCTTCAGAACCGGTGGAAATCAATACATTTTTACCGGTATATTTTTCTCCATTACAGCTAATTTCTACTCCCTTGTCGCTACGACTTTCAATAACGGCTTCGCCTTCAACAACTTCAACTTTGTTAGCTTTCATCTTCATGTTTACTCCACCAACCAGTTTTCGAACAAGTTTATTTTTGCGAGAAACCATTTGCCCATAATCAAAACGTATGTTATCACCATACACACCAAATTTTTCGCCTTCAACGGCGTGTTCGTACATTTTGGCACTATAGAGCAATGCTTTAGTGGGAATACATCCTTCGTTGAGACATACACCACCAATTTTTTTCTTTTCAAATAAAACAACTTTCAATCCTTTGCTACCTGCGCGCTCAGCGGCTACGTAACCGGCCGGACCTCCGCCAATTATCATTAAATCGAACATATAATATCTGTTTTTAAGTTATTTATTAATCCGAAGAATATCTTTTTTTTAAAGTTATACACCGGTTTTATTTCTGAATGTAACAAAGATACATTATTATTTATAAAAATAATAACCTACTGAGAAATTAATTTACTCATTAAATGAACATTATCAGTGTGTGTAGGAGATTTATCAATATTCACTATTTAAATTATTCTTCAACTCGGACAGTATCCAAATTCAGTTATATGAATTTTTAACTCGGTCAATGTTCCGCTTGCATATCAACAAACTGTTTGATGACTCTGTTCAAAATAGATTCGTTTTTC
>JAQVGF010000091.1:0-1733 GCA_028696875.1 Dysgonamonadaceae bacterium | reverse complement strand
ATCGGAGGGCTAACTACTTAATTCTTTTTTATATAAACAATCGTGTATGAGCAATTTGCTCGATAGGAAATGCGCTAATATTCATCTTCGTTAAAAAAGAAATCTTCCTTAGTGGGATAATCCGGCCATATATCTTCGATTGATTCAAATACTTCTCCCTCATCTTCTATCTCTTGCAAGTTTTCAACAACTTCCATGGGAGCGCCGGAACGTTGAGCAAAATCAATGAGTTCATCTTTAGTGGCAGGCCAAGGGGCGTCCTCTAATTTAGAAGCTAATTCAAGTGTCCAATACATATTAAGTGTTCCTTTCTTTCAAAATTTAGTTAATTCTATATTTTTCGCAAATGTAACAATAAAAATCAATATTGCCCTATTTTTGCTCCCAATACATCTCTTTTCCTGTTTTCAGACTTTCTAAGCGAGCTGTCAGAAAGAAAAAATCTGACAAACGGTTCAAGAAAATCAAAATCGTCTCATGGATCGGGAATTCATCGGCCACTCGATAAACGTTTCGTTCGGCACGACGACAAATTGTGCGACAAATATGTGCACGGGCTGCCGATTCGCTTCCACCCGGAAGAATAAAACGAGTTAATTTTGGCAGTTTTGCATCCATTGAGTCCATCATTGTTTCCAGAGCTTCAATATCTTCTTCAGTAATAATTGGCGGAGATTGAGGCGTTTGTGCTTCAGCTTCGGTTGCCAGATAAGAACCCACGACAAACAGTTTGTTTTGAATAAACAGAAGAAATTCATTTAATTCTTCGTCTTTCACTTCACAAACCAAAAATCCTACAAAGCTGTTCAATTCGTCAATAGTGCCGTATGCATCCAGGCGCACGTGAGTTTTATCAACTCGCTTTCCGCCTACTAATGAGGTTTTGCCTTTGTCGCCTGTTTTCGTATAAATAGAACTTTTCTTCATTTTGCCTAATTTAAAATCGTTTCTTCTTTGTGATTAAAAACTAATTTCATAGTTTAATTTGGGTAAGGAAGGTTTAAAGAATCCTATGCCAATCGATCTCAAATCAAAACTCATCGTAATCCGATCAATTTTGAGCAACTCTTCCCACACTGCTTTGTTTTGTTTGTTTTTATTAATGTGATTTATTACAACAAATCCTTCCGTTCGAATGTTTTTGGGTAATGTCTTAAGTATCTCTTCCCAATTATCAGGATGGAGTTGCAAATCCCAAACTGTTGCATCAAATCCTTGTTTATCTGTTGGCAGTTTCTTTGAAAATTGGATGTTCCTTGAGTTATTTTTCAATAATCTCCGAGCAATTTCCATCTTTTCATCATCTTTTTCAACAGACCAAACAGTTGTTTTCTTCGAATGGGCACTTATATATAACGTATTTATTCCAAATCCCGAACCAATTTCGAGAATATCTTTTGCATTAAATCTGTTTATGAGTCGAAAAAGTAGCTCTGCATACTTAATATCCGCCTCTTTTTCTAATTTTGCATTTTTTATTTTTCGTCTGTTTTCTTTATAAATATAAAAGCTGTGGGGTGTATGGATAGTATTTAGGATTAAATCGAAAGCAAAAGGAGAATGAACACCAAATCCCGCCGAATGACGCTTGCGTTGAATTAGTTTGAAAAGATTTGTGCTTATCTTCACGAACAGATTACTTTGATGTTTGTTTCTCTATTAATGCCACCGCATAAGCAGTGATTCCTTCTTCACGACCCACAAAACCCATTTTTTCCGATGTGGTTGCTTTT
>JAQVGF010000090.1 GCA_028696875.1 Dysgonamonadaceae bacterium | reverse complement strand
GGTTCCAGCAGAGAACATGCTGCATGGGCATTGGGCAGTTACGGATTTAAAGTAATTATATCGAGTTTTTTTGCTGATATATTTCAAAACAATGCACTCAATAATGGAATACTTCCCATTGTAATTAGTGAAAAGTTTTTGCAAGAACTCTTTAAATCGATTGAAACTGATCCCACAACAACCGTTACGGTTGATCTGATAAACCAATTGGTTACAAACAACGCGACAAACAAAAGCGAATCGTTCGAAATCAATTCGTATAAAAAGAATTGTTTGCTGAATGGGTTGGATGATATCGACTTTCTTCTTTCAAACAAAGACAAAATTGAAGAGTATGAACGAAAACGCGCGTACACATATTAGAACAAACTTTCTCAAAAAATAAAGTTTACATATTATGATAGAAATAATGGATACAACGCTGCGTGACGGCGAACAAACTTCGGGTGTATCGTTTGCAGTTCAGGAAAAAGTGAGTATTGCTCGACTTTTACTTGAAGAAGTTTGTGTAGACCGAATTGAGGTTGCTTCCGCAAGAGTTTCTGAGGGTGAATACAAAGCAGTTCAAAAAATTGCCCAATGGGCAAAGAAAAGCGGACATATAGATAAAATTGAAGTGCTCGGGTTTGTGGATGGAAAGATCTCTTTAGAATGGATTACGAATGCCGGGTGCAAGATAATTAATTTGTTGTGCAAAGGTTCTCTTAAACATTGCAAATATCAGCTCAGGCAAACATGCGATGAGCATCGCCAAAAGATAGAAGAGGTAATTGCAAATGCCCAAGAAATGGGCGTTACGGTAAATATTTATTTGGAAGATTGGTCAAATGGGATGAGCGATTCCGAGGATTATATCTATGAATTGATGGATAAACTACAGCATCAACCCGTGAAACGATTTATGCTGCCCGACACATTGGGAATACTCAGTCCGGACAGAACTGCAGAATTTGTGAAAAGAATGGTTACACGTTATCCACAACTCCATTTCGATTTTCATGCGCACAACGATTACGATTTGGCGGTTGCCAATGTGTATGAAGCAATTAAAGCGGGAGCCAAAGGAGTTCATGTAACCATGAATGGATTGGGCGAAAGGGCAGGAAATGCTTCTTTAACCAGTGTGATAGCACTGATTCACGACCACTTGAATATGAAAACCAATGTAAAAGAAAACAACGTTTACTATGTAAGCAAGGTTGTGGAGGGTTATTCAGGCGTTCGTATATCGAAAAACATGCCTGTAATTGGTGACAATGTTTTCACACAAGTTGCCGGCATTCATGCCGATGGAGATAAGAAGAAAAACTTGTACCACAGCAATTTATCACCCGAGCGATTTGATCGCTCACGCGAATATGCGTTGGGAAAGAGCTCCGGCAAAGCAAACATCCTAAACAATCTGAAAGCATTAGGTATTGAACTGGACGATGAATCGATGGCAAAAGTTACTACTCGCATTATCGAATTGGGCGACAAAAAAGAGATTGTTACTTTGGACGAATTGCCCTACATCATATCGGATGTGCTGAAAAATGGAAGTGAAGACGCAGACATTAAAATGCTAAACTATTCGTTTGCATTGGCCGACGGATTGCGACCAACAGCTACCGTTAAAATATCCATCAAAGGCGAAGTTTTTCAGCAAACTGCTGTGGGCGAGGGACAATATCACGCTTTTTCGAAAGCAATGTACAAAATATATAAGTTGAACAATAAACCTACTCCCGAACTATTGGATTACGCCGTGGTAATCCCTCCCGGAGGAAGAACCGATGCGTTTGTTCAAACCATTATGACATGGAAGTTCGATTCAAAAACATTCAAAACACGCGGTCTGGATGTGGATCAAATTGTTGCTGCTATAAAGGCAACCATGAAAATGTTGAATATGATTGAAAGTGGAAATATTCCTTCAATCAGATACATTGAATTATAACAAATATAACTTTGAATTGATGATGAAAAGTTAATTACTCTACTCTCTGCCCCTAAATCCCCTGAAGGGGACTTTTGCAGAGTGCTGATTAGTAGGTTCTACACAACAGGAACAGAAGTTGTAAAAAAAGGAATCATCCACATTTGAACATATTCAAACAAAAAAACGAAAAAACGAAAATACAATTAATAGCAAAATATGAAACTAAAAATAGCAGTATTACCCGGAGATGGCATTGGGCCCGAAATTACAACCCAGGCGCTTGAGGTTACAAAAGCCATTTGCAAAAAGTTTAACCATACGTTGGAACATTCGTTTGCAAGTGTGGGTGCAAGTGCAATTGACGAAACGGGCAATCCGTATCCGCAGGAGACGCATGATTTGTGTATGCAATCCGATGCCGTGTTATTTGGAGCAATTGGTTCTCCAAAATACGATAACGATCCGTCAGCCAGAGTTCGTCCCGAACAAGGGTTGCTGAAAATGCGCAAAGATTTAGGATTATTTGCCAATATTCGTCCGGTTACTACTTTTCCTTCGTTGTTACATAAATCGCCACTTCGGGCCGAGATTATTGATGGGGCTGACTTTATGTGCATTCGTGAACTCACGGGCGGTTTGTATTTTGGTCGTCCACAAGGACGTAGCGAAGATGGCGACACTGCCTACGATTCATGCGTGTATACCCGCGAAGAGATTGAACGCATTCTGCATCTTGCTTACAAGTTTGCATTGCAGCGACGCAAAAAAGTAACGGTGGTGGATAAAGCCAACGTACTTGCTACCTCGCGCCTCTGGCGACAAGTGGCTCAGGAAATTGCTCCGCAATATAAGGATGTGGAAACGGAATATATGTTTGTTGACAATGCGGCGATGCGTATTATTCAATGGCCAAAAAGCTTTGATGTGATGGTAACAGAAAACCTTTTTGGAGATATCCTTACCGATGAAGCATCTGTTATTACCGGATCAATGGGAATGTTGCCTTCAGCATCCATCGGTCTGCACACATCGGTATTTGAACCCATACATGGTTCATATCCCGAAGCAGCCGGAAAAAACATTGCCAATCCTTTAGCGGCAATTCTTTCGGCAGCACTGATGTTTGAATATGCATTTGATCTTCCCGAAGAGGGAGCGTGCATTCGTGATGCAGTTGCCGCAAGTATGGATGAGGGAATTGTAACCAGCGATATTGCAAATAATGAAAAAGCAAGTTCAACCAGTGAGGTTGGGGAATGGATTGTGAAGTATATATCGGAGTAAACGTACTGAGCAGAAGCTCCCTACTCGGGAAGTGTGAGCTCCAGCTCCGGGAAGTGTGGAGCTCCAGCTCCACACAATAAAAGAATAAAAAGTATGGAAAAAGAGCTCCGTACGCCCCAGAACAAAAAGAATTAAAGTTAATATGAATAAAAAACAAACCTCTGATAAGCAAACAGCAAAAAGAGAAGAACGCAATAGAAAAAAACGCTTGAACAGCCACACCAGCACTTCGGGCCGCCGTATGGCGGGCGCTCGCGCGCTTTGGCGTGCCAATGGAATGAAAGATGAGCAAATGGGCAAACCACTCATAGCGGTTGTCAACTCATTTACACAATTTGTGCCGGGTCATGTTCATTTGCACAATATTGGTCAAATGGTGAAAAAAGAGATTGAAAAACTTGGCAGCTTTGCTGCGGAATTTAACACTATAGCCATTGATGATGGAATTGCCATGGGACACGACGGCATGCTATATTCGCTGCCATCGCGCGATTTGATTGCTGATTCAATAGAATACATGATCAACGGCCACAAAGTGGACGCTATGGTTTGCATCAGCAATTGTGACAAAATTACTCCCGGTATGCTCTTAGCCGCCATGCGGCTTAATATCCCCACCATTTTTGTATCGGGCGGACCTATGGAAGCAGGCGAAATGGATGGAGAGCAAATAGATTTGGTGGATGCAATGGTAAGCGCAGTGGACGATTCAGTTTCTGATGAGCGACTTTCTCAAATTGAGAAATTGGCTTGTCCCACATGTGGTTCATGTTCGGGAATGTTTACTGCCAACTCGATGAACTGCTTAAACGAAGCCATTGGCTTGGCTTTGCCGGGCAACGGTACCATTCTCGCAACGCATGCCAATCGTAAACAACTTTTTGTAGACGCTGCAAAGCAGATTGTTGAGAATGCGTATGCCTACTATTTCGAAGATGATGAAACAGTGCTTCCACGCAATATTGCCACCAAAGCGGCATTTATGAATGCCATGACGGTGGATATTGCCATGGGCGGTTCCACAAATACTATTTTGCACCTTTTGGCAATTGCCCACGAAGCCAATGTAGATTTTACAATGGACGACATCAATGCACTTTCAAAGCAAGTTCCTTGTGTGTGCAAAGTTGCTCCTAACAGTGAAAAATATCACATCCAAGATGTAAATCGTGCCGGAGGCATCCTCTCTATTATGAAACAATTGGCTGATGGTGGACTGATAGATACTTCTGTTCATCGTACAGATAGAATGACATTGGGTGAAGCATTAGAGAAATATAATCTAGATAAAGGAAATATTAACAAAGAAGCAGAACGAATATACAAATCTGCTCCCGGCAGAGAGTTTAATTTAGTAATGGGTTCACAGAATAAAGTGTTCGATACGTTAGATACAGACAGAGAAAACGGATGCATTCGCTCCCTTGAACATGCATATACCCAAGACGGTGGTTTAGCTGTTCTCAAAGGAAATATCGCTTTGGATGGCTGCGTCGTAAAAACGGCGGGTGTGAACGAGAGCGTATGGAAATTTAGCGGAAAAGCACGCGTGTTTCATTCACAAGATGATGCTTGCGAAGCCATATTACGTGATAAGATACATGCAGGTGATGTGGTGGTAATTGTATACGAAGGTCCGAAAGGTGGACCGGGTATGCAAGAAATGCTCTATCCCACATCCTACATAAAAGCAAAACATTTGGGCGAACAGTGTGCATTGATAACGGATGGTCGTTTTTCAGGCGGAACCTCCGGGCTCTCCATCGGACATATTTCACCCGAAGCGGCAGCCGGCGGAGCCATTGGATTAGTAAGAGACAACGATACGATAGATATCGATATTCCCAACAGAACCATTAATCTTAGAATTTCGGATTCTGAACTGGAGATGCGTCGTCAGGAAGAAACTAACAAAGGAAAAGATGCATTTAAACCCGAACGCGACAGACAAGTATCCTTGGCACTACGTACTTATGCAAAATTTGTAAGTTCATCGAACTTAGGAGCAGTTCGCATTATTGAAGATTAAAAAACAAGACAATTCATAAAAATATTTTCTTATAAAAGTTTATTGACATGAAAGAAGTAAAAACAAAAACAGCGGTAATTACCGGCAGTGAAGCATTGATACGATCTTTGATTAGCGAAGGCGTGGATACCCTTTTTGGTTATCCCGGAGGCGCTATTATGCCGGTTTTTGATTCAATGTACGATTACAAAGACAAAATGAAGCATATTCTGGTTCGTCATGAACAAGGTGCAATTCACGCAGCCCAAGGATATGCGCGTGTGTCCAAAAAAGTAGGAGTTGCTTTGGTGACTTCCGGTCCCGGTGCTACAAATGCAATAACGGGCATTACGGATGCGATGATGGACAGTACTCCTTTGGTAGTTATCTCAGGGCAAGTAAATTCTACACTTTTGGGAACAGATGCTTTTCAGGAAGCAGATGTTATTGGAGTTTCTCAACCGGTAACTAAATGGGCCTATCAGATTCGTCGTCCCGAAGATATTGCATGGGCAGTATCAAGAGCTTTTTATATTGCTTCCAGCGGTCGTCCCGGTCCGGTGATACTGGATATTGCTAAAGATGCTCAAATGCTGTCGTGTGAATATCAGTACGATAAAACAACTTCTCTGCGAAGTTATCGCCCGGCACCAACTCCTCGTTTGGAACAAATTGAAGCAGCTGCCGAGCTTATTAATCAAGCAAAAAAACCATTTGCATTGGTAGGGCAGGGTGTAATTCTTGGTAATGCTGAAAAAGAGTTGATTGCTTTTTTAGAAAAAGCTCAAATACCTTTTGGATGGACCATCTTAGGTTTGTCTGCTGTTCCTTCCGATCATCCTTTAAATCGTGGAATGCTGGGAATGCATGGCAACGTTGGTCCCAATATAAAAACCAACGAATGTGATGTACTCATAGCTATTGGAATGCGCTTTGATGACCGTGTAACAGGCGATCTGAATACTTATGCTAAACAAGCAAAGGTGATTCATTTTGATATTGACAGAGCGGAAATCGATAAGAATGTGAAAACAACGGTAAGTGTGTTGGGTGACGTAAAGCGTACGTTGCCTTTGGTAACCGAACGTCTTAATGAGAATTCGCATACTGATTGGGTGGATGAATTTAAGGAGTACGAAAAGAAAGAATACGATTGTATCATTAAAAATGAACTCTACTCGGAAACTGGTCCCATCAAAATGGGAGAAGTAGTGAATAAAGTATCGGAAGCAACCGAAAATAAAGCAATATGTGTTACAGATGTTGGTCAAAACCAAATGATGGGAACACGCTACTTTAAATTCACAGAGTCGCGCAGCATTGTAACATCAGGTGGTTTGGGAACTATGGGTTTTGCACTGCCGGCAGGAATTGGAGCCAAATACGGAGCACCCGAGAGAACGGTTTGTATTTTTGTGGGAGACGGTGGCTTACAAATGACCATACAAGAACTCGGCACCATTATGGAATATGATATTCCTGTAAAAATTATATTGTTGAATAATAACTACTTAGGAATGGTTCGTCAATGGCAGGAATTGTTTTATAAAGAAAGGTATTCCGAAACATTTATGCAAAATCCTGATTTCATCAAAATTGCAGACGCTTATGGAATTGAAGCACGAAAAGTTGTAAACCGAGAAGATTTAGATAATGCCATTGCAGAAATGTTTGAATACGAAGGAGCCTATTTACTGGAAGTGGAAGTTGAAACAAAAGGAATGGTTTACCCAATGGTTCCTGCCGGTGGAAGCGTCAGCAACATAATTTTGGGTAATGGATACAGTCTCTAAAAACAATAAAAAAAATTAAAAAGCATAATTATGCAAGAAAAAACATTTTATACCGTTACAGTGTTCTCTGAAAACACGGTTGGTGTACTTAATCAAATTACAACAATCTTTACACGTAGACAATTAAATATCGAATCTTTGTCTGTTTCTCCTTCTGCAATAAGCGGGATTCATAAATTTACAATAACAGCCTTTGCAGATACTGAAGATGCAATGCGGAAATTAGTTAAACAGATAGATAAGCGTGTAGATGTGTTGAAAGCTTACTATAACACCGATGAAGATTTGGTGTATCAGGAAATTGCTCTCTACAAAATAGAGACAGCTAAATTAGTTGCTACCAGTAATGTGGAAGAGTTGTTGCGCAAGCACAACGCACGTATTTTGGATGTGAGTGATCATTCAACTGTGCTTCAGAAAACCGGACATTACGAAGAAACTCAAGCGCTTTTCGATGAATTGAGCGAAAGCATCGGTGTGTTGCAATTTATTCGTTCGGGTCGTGTGGCAATAACCAAATCGAGAGTGGAACGACTTAGCGACTTGCTTGCTCGACGCGAATTGGCAGATTTACAGGATATATTAATTGACGAAACAAAATAACATAGAAATTTATATAAATAACAAACCAATAATATGGCAAAAATGAATTTTGGCGGAGTAGAAGAAAATGTAGTTACCCGCGATGAATTTCCTTTGGAGAAAGCCAAAGAAGTATTAAAAGATGAAACAATAGCCGTTATCGGATATGGCGTACAAGGTCCGGCTCAGTCTCTCAATATGCGCGACAACGGATTCAATGTAATTGTGGGTCAACGCAAAGAGAGCAAAACATGGCAAAAAGCCATTAACGATGGTTGGGTTCCCGGTGAAACACTTTTCGAAATTGAAGAGGCTTGCAAACGCGGAACAATTATCCAATACTTGCTATCAGACGCAGCTCAAATTGAACTTTGGCCAACTGTAAAGAAACATCTAACAACAGGAAAAGCATTGTGCTTTTCACACGGTTTTGGCATCACTTACAAAGAGAGAACAGGCATTATTCCTCCCGAAGATGTGGATGTAATTTTGATCGCTCCCAAAGGATCGGGAACAAGTCTTAGAAAAATGTTCTTGGAAAATCGTGGCGTAAACTCGAGTTATGCAATCTTTCAAGATGCAACTAAAAAAGCGTATGATCGCGTAATTGCCCTTGGTATAGGAGTTGGCTCGGGATATTTGTTTGAAACAACTTTCAAACGTGAAGTTTTTTCCGACTTAACAGGCGAACGTGGCACATTGATGGGAGCCATTCAAGGCTTGATGCAGGCTCAATATGAAGTGTTGCGTGAAAATGGTCACTCACCATCTGAAGCATTCAACGAAACTGTTGAAGAGCTTACGCAATCGTTGATGCCATTGTTTGCTGAAAAAGGTATGGACTGGATGTATGCCAATTGCTCAACTACCGCTCAGCGTGGTGCTTTGGACTGGATGACGCCTTTCTATGATGCAACTAAACCGGTTTTTGAACGTCTCTACAAAGAGGTTGCCTCGGGCAACGAAGCTCAACGTTCTATTGATACCAACTCAAAACCTGATTACCGCGAAGGATTGGAGAAAGAGTTGAAAGAATTGCGCGAAAGCGAAATGTGGAGAACGGGAGCAGTGGTGAGGAA
>JAQVGF010000089.1 GCA_028696875.1 Dysgonamonadaceae bacterium | reverse complement strand
TATTTCGCAGGGTAAACCATAAAACTCTAGTTAGAAGGAGTAGTGCCGTGATTTATGCAGTATTAAATCAATTCTTCCGGTAAAATATTAAACGTTATCTGCTAAAAGTCATCAATATAATGTTACTTTTGTAATAGCAGTCAATCGGTTTGTCGCTGCTCATTTTTTGTGAGCTGAGGAAAGTCCGGGCAACGCAGAGCGCCATACTTCCTAATCGGAAGCTATTTGTGAGAGTAGAGCAACGTAGCAGAAAACAACCGCCGTTTTCGTCGAAAAACGGTAAGGGTGAAAAGGCGAGGTAAGAGCTCACCGGATTTTGCAGTAATGTGAAATGCCGTACGTCTTATGGGTTGCAAGGTCATGTATATCGGATTATGTAGGGTTGCTCGCCCGATGCCGAGGGGTAGACCGCTAAAGAGCAATGGTGACATTGTTCGCAGATAAATGACAAACATTTCCGTTTATTCGGAAATACAGAACCCGGCTTATAGATTGACTGCTTTTTTATTTTTTTCAAGTGATGTATATGGAAAATTCAAAGAAAAAAAGCGATAAGAAAAGTAGATTTACCAAGAGTAAAAAGAAGATATCAGATTTAATTGATTTTCTTACTTATGGTATTTGGCGATTAGACTCAAATCTTCTCAGTGGAAAGCGAAATATTTTCTATAATGGGCTGAAGGCCTTAATTATGACTATTCGTGGTTCTATGGAGCTTCAGCTAAATGTACGTGCCGCATCGCTTACTTATCGGACTTTACTTTCAATTGTTCCCGCATTGGCGGTGCTTTTTGCTGTTTCACGTGGCTTTGGTTTACAAAATATCATTCAAAGTCAATTGTTTACCTATTTCCCCGGACAGCGAGATATGCTGGCTCGAGCAATTGATTTTATCGACAACTCTTTGCAACATGCAAAAGGAGGCGTTTTTGCCGGTATTGGAGTAATTATCCTTTTTTACACCATTTTTATTCTGTTTTCGGAGATCGAAAACAGCTTCAACAAAATTTGGCAACTTAGTAAAGACAGAACCATTCAACGTAAAATATTTGATTATTTTGCACTGATAATTATTATGCCAATTTTTCTTATTCTAAACAGTGGTTTGTCATTTATGATAAGCTCTTCAACAGTTTATTTTGATGCTTTCAGCTACATATTGAATCCGCTCGTTACACAGGTTTTAAATATCTTGCCTTTTCTTATTACCATTCTTGTACTAACCCTGCTTTATAAATTTATGCCAAATACGAAGGTTAAATTTATGAGCGCACTTATTGCAGGTGTTGTTGCCGGAACGGCCTATCAATTATTTCAGATTGTCTATATAAGCGGTCAGTTATGGATCACAAAATACAATGCTATTTATGGTAGTTTTGCCGCTTTACCACTTTTGTTACTGTGGTTGCAATTATCGTGGAACATCATTTTGATGGGAGTTCAGCTATCGTTCTCCCTGCAAAATGTTCGCAAGTTTTACTTTGAGAAAGAGACCAGAAATATTAGTAGACGCTACAAAGATTTTTTTACAATCCTCATAACATCCCTTATTGCCAAACGTTTTGCTTCTGAGGAACTCCCATTAACTGCCGATGAAATATCGGAAAGACATTCAATTCCAATTCGATTGACAAATCAAATATTAGATCTTTTACAAGATTTGCATATAATCACTCCAACTCCGTGGGCTGAAGACGAAGATATTATGGCCTATCAGCCGGCATTTGACATAAATTTAATGAGTGTAAAAGTGCTTATGGATAAAATAGACACCTACGGATCAGAGGATTTTATGATTGATGTAGACGTTAAGTTTAAATCGCATTGGGAAGCACTTTTGCGTTCACGACTTAGTCTTTATAAAGAAGAGGGAGATGTTTTGTTGAAGGATTTGTAAGAAGTGTCTGCCCGTAATTGATCAATCGGATAATACAAAATTCGCACCAGCGATGGATGATTAATGAGGGGAAAGGATTTGGCCATATAATATTGATATAGAGTCGAATGCGTTTAGTTATCTGGTAGTAAAATTCCATAAGTTAAAAGAAAGTTGCATTTACAATATCCAAGAAGTTTAGATTTATTGTTTCAAATAAGACAAATAATCGCACTTCCAGTTTTTACTTTCTTGGTTTAGCTTCGCAGCTTTGCCATCGCAAAAAACATCGAGTAATTCCCAAAATTTCTTGCTGTGATTCAATTCAATTGTATGAGCAAGTTCGTGCAAAACAACATAATCGATTAGATATTCTGGCAGCATCATCAGGAAGAGCGATAAGTTGATATTCTTTTTGTTGGAACAACTTCCCCAACGACCTTTACTGCTGTTTATCTTAATTTCCGCAACATTAAGATTCCATTTTTTTGCAAAAAAAATAACTTTGCCCGGCAACACTCTTTTTGCTTCGAGGCGCAAAGCATGAATAAATAATCTTCTTATTGCCGATTGTACATTTTTAGCGGTAATGTTGTAGTGTGACGGAACATCAATTGTTAAAGCTTTATCTTTTAAAGATAAGCTGAGTTTATCGGAGTTGATAGATTTGCGTGAAATAGTTGCGTCGAAAGTAAAGGTTTTAATTTTTGACTGTTCGGTAATTTTCACAACTTCTGTCGCGGGTAATGCTAAAATTTGAGGTTTTAATTTCTCGAAATGTTTTAATATCTCACGTTTCGATAAGCTGTTTGGAACAGTTATTTGAATCTGATTCGATTTTCGGCGCACAATCATCTTTTTTGCACGACTATTCTTCTTAACAATCACGTTGCCCAAATCTTTATCGAAAAATCCATTCATGGCAACAAAATTACATTTTAAAACAGAAATTACGCATCTTTTTTCCATATATTCCAATTAATGACAAACAATCTTTATCTTTGTATGAAATTAGAGCGGAAAGAATATGGATATAGTTCAATCATTAGATAGTGTTGGTAAATATGCTACGCTTTTGCATCGCACACTTACACTTCCTGATAAATTTAGAGAATTTGCCAAGGAGTTCTTTAAAGAGATGTACAAGCTGGGAGTTAACTCCTTGTGGATTGTTATCATTATCTCGTTTTTTATTGGTGCCGTAATGGTTGTGCAAATTGCACTAAACGTAGCTTCTCCCTTGTTGCCTCGGTTTACGGTAGGTGTTGTTTCCAGAGAAATAATTCTTCTTGAATTTTCATCAACCATTATGTGTTTGATATTAGCAGGTAAAGTAGGTTCAAATATTGCTTCCGAAATTGGGACAATGCGTGTAACTGAACAAATTGATGCACTTGAAATAATGGGAGTCAATTCAGCAAACTATCTTATTTTACCAAAAGTAACTGCATTTGTGGCTTTCATGCCGGTATTGGTTATTTTTAGTATGTTTTTGGGAATGATAGGTGGATATGTAATTTGCGTAATCACAAACACTCCTCCACCGGAAACCTATATATATGGAATACAGGCGTTTTTCAATGATTTTTTTGTATGGTACTCCATTATAAAATCGATGCTTTTCGGATTTATTATTGCAACCGTTGCAGCCTATTTTGGTTATCACGCAAAAGGGGGTTCTTTGGATGTTGGAAAAGCCAGCACAGATTCAGTGGTAATAAATAGTATCCTTATACTTATTACCGACTTAGCATTCACACAATTAGTAATGGGTTGACAGGAAAGAATTATGATTGAAGTAAAAAACCTTACTAAATCGTTTGATGGACGCATCGTTATTGACGATATAAGTGCAAACTTTAAAAAAGGTCTTGTAAATATGATTATCGGACGAAGCGGTTCAGGAAAAACTGTATTTCTTAAAACCCTAATTGGATTGCTCCAGCCTACCAAAGGGGAGATTTACTATAAAGGGCAAGATTTTTTAAAAATGCGTCCACGAGAAGTGAAGAAATTAAGAAAAGACATGGGGATGCTTTTTCAGGGATCGGCTCTTTTTGACTCTAAAACAGTTCTGGAAAATGTAATGTTTCCATTGGATATGTTTTCGAGAAAAAATAGGAGAGAACGAAGAAAAAGAGCGGAATTTTGCTTAGAAAGAGTGAACTTAAAGGAAGCTCACGATCTGTTTCCTTCCGAAATTAGCGGTGGAATGATGAAACGTGCAGCAATTGCACGCGCTATCGCGCTAAATCCGCAATATATGTTTTACGACGAACCCAATTCAGGGTTAGACCCCAAAACTTCACAAGTAATTGATGAATTAATCAGTGATATAACAAAAGATTTTGGAATGACTACCATTGTGGTTACTCACGATATGAATTCTGTTATGAACATTGGCGATCATATAATTTACATTTATGAAGGTAAAAAAGAATGGGAAGGCTCTAAAGATGAAATTATGGATGCAGACAATGAATTGTTGAATGAATTTGTATTTGCATCTGATATATTCAAAAAAATGAAAGAGACTAAAGAGAGTGACAAGATGGATATTCAGTCCGGAACGGAACCTAATAAATAGAACTCAAAGAGCTCTTCAGTTTGACATAGCAAACATTTTTAAATTTGAGGTGTTATTCAACTGCAAACTTAGATTTGCAATTTTACAAGAAATAAGTTTATCTAAATCATGCTATTAATTATATATGTGATTTTTAGATTATACATTAAATAATAATCCACAATATGTTAAGTATAAAGAAACTACATGCCCGAGTAGAAGGAAAAGAAATTCTTAAAGGCATCGATATAGAAGTTAAAGCAGGTGAGATTCATGCACTTATGGGTCCTAATGGTTCCGGGAAAAGTACGTTGGCTTCGGTGCTGGCGGGTAATCCCAAATTTGAAGTTACGCGCGGGAGTATAACTTTTCAGAATAAAGATGTTCTGGATATGGAACCTGAAGATCGTGCTCGTGAAGGAATTTTCTTAAGTTTTCAATATCCCATTGAAATTCCCGGTGTTAGCATGACAAACTTTATGCGTGCTGCCGTAAATGAACAACGAAAATATAAGGGCATGGAGCCCATTGCAGCCGGTGATTTCTTGAAACTGATGCGCGATAAACGTGAGCTACTGGGAATGGACAAACAGTTGGTGAGTCGCTCAGTGAACGAAGGTTTCTCCGGAGGAGAAAAAAAACGAAACGAGATTTTTCAAATGGCTATGTTAAATCCAAAGTTAGCTATCTTGGATGAAACAGACTCCGGCTTAGATATAGATGCATTGCGCATTGTGGCAGCAGGTGTAAACAAACTACGTACAACCGAAAACGCAACCATAATCATCACTCACTACCAGCGTTTGCTCCAATATATTGAGCCCGATTTTGTGCATGTGTTGCACGACGGTAAAATTGTGCGAAGTGCCGGTCCGGAGCTTGCTCACGAGTTAGAAGAAAAGGGATACGATTGGTTAGCTGAATAATTTATCACCTCAAATTCAAATCAAAAAAAATAATTATCTGTTATTCTCAGTAAATAACAGATACTTGCTATTAATATAATGATTGAACAACAATACATAGATTTATTTCAACAGTATCGGGCAGAAATAGATAACAATTCTATTGAAACACTTAACGTGCAACGAGATGCTGCTTTTGAAACTTTCAAAAATATTGGATTCCCTACTTCAAAAATTGAAGAATATAAACATTCAGATGTTTCGCACGCATTTGATGCAGAACTTGGTTTAAATATTCGGAATCTTCCAATACCTGTTAATCCATACGATACTTTTAAGTGCGACGTTCCCAATTTAGATACCAACTTACATTTTCTTGTAAACGACAGGTATTACAAAAATGACTATCAGGTAAAAGGATTACCAGAAGGAGTATATGCCGGGGGCATGCAAGATTTTGCAAAACAATATCCCGAAATATTTAAAGAGCATTACGGACAAAGTGCCGATTATTCCGACAACGGAGTTGTAGCTTTCAATACAATGTTTGCTCCTGATGGATTTGTGTTGTACGTACCCAAGAATGTGGTTGTGGACAAACCAATTCAGCTTGTAAATATTCTTAGAGGAGGAGTGCCGTTAAACGTTAACAGACGCTTGTTAATCATTGGGGAAGATGGGGCAAAAGTAAAACTATTAGTTTGCGATCATGCGTTAGACGATGTACATTTTGTTGTAACGCAGGTTACGGAGATTTTTGCAGGCGAAGAATCGGATATCGACTTTTATGAATTGGAAGAAAATTCAATAAAGGTGACTCGCCTCTCTTCTCTATTTACAGCCCAAAAAGGTAAATCGCACGTTATTGCCAGCAACATTGCTTTGCACAATGGATATACACGCAATAACTACCGTTTTAGGATGTTGGGAGAATATGCGCAAGCAACCATTGGTGGACTTGCCATTGGTGACAAAAATCAGCATGTTGATAACTATGCTTTTCTCGATCATGTTATGCCGAACTGCACCAGCAATGAATTATTTAAATACGTTTTGCAAGAGCAGTCGACAGGCGTTTTTTGCGGGAAAATATTAGTTGAAAAAGATGCTCAAAAAACATTGGCTTATCAAACTAATAGAAACTTGCTTGCATCACCCGATGCTCGTATGTATGCGAAACCGCAATTGGAAATTTATGCCGATGACGTTAAATGTTCACACGGTTTAACAACCGGTCATTTAGATGAGGAAGCCATGTTTTATCTGCAAGCTCGCGGAATACCTCAGGAAGAAGCTCAAATGCTATTGATGGTGGCTTTCACCAAAGATGTTTTGGATTTAATCAACATTGATTCGCTAAAAGAACGTCTTGAATTCTTAATTGACAAACGATTTCGAGGTGAACTTATGCGATGTGGAAATTGCGCAGTTTGCAAATAAAATCAATTCACACAGAAGATGTTAGATATTAGCAAAATAAGAAGTGATTTTCCCATACTCTCGCGCCAAGTTTACGGAAAACCATTGGTATATCTCGACAATGCCGCAACTACACAAAAACCAAAGTGTGTGGTTGAGAAAATTGAAGAGATGTACTACACTTTGAATGCAAATATACATCGGGGTGTTCATTTTCTGAGCCAGCAAGCTACCGATGCGCACGAAGCTGCGCGCGTTACCATACAGAAATATATTGGAGCCAAATCGTCCAACGAAATTATTTTCACACGGGGGACAACAGAATCTATTAACTTAATTGCTTCCTCCTTTTGCAGAGAGTTTTGCAAACCCGGTGACGAGATCATTCTTTCTACCATGGAACATCATTCCAACATTGTTCCGTGGCAGTTGCAACAGGAAATATCGGGCATTAAGCTGCAGGTAGTTCCATTAAACGATCGCATGGAATTAATTATTGATGAGTTGGAAAAAAAGATTAATTCACGAACCAAGCTTATTTCAATTGCTCATGTTTCAAATGCGCTGGGAACTATTAACGATGTGAATCGGATAATAGAAATTGCACACGCAAACAATGTCCCGGTTCTGATAGATGCAGCACAATCTGTACAACATTTGCCCGTGAACGTGCAAAAAATGGATTGCGATTTTCTTGTTTTTTCGGGACATAAAGCCTATGGCCCAACCGGGATGGGTGTTTTGTATGGAAAAGAAAAATGGTTGGATAAACTACCTCCCTACCACGGTGGTGGCGAAATGATTGCGAGTGTATCTTTTGAAAAAACAACGTTTAACGTGTTACCTTTTAAATTTGAAGCCGGAACTCCCGATTTTATTGGCTCGTCTGCCTTAGCGACGGCTCTTGACTATATTTCCGATTTAGGGTTAGACAATATTGCAAAATATGAGCACGAATTACTGGAATATGCAACCAACCAATTACTTACCATTGAAGGTTTAAAAATTTATGGTACTTCACCACAAAAAAGTAGTGTTATCTCTTTTTTGGTAAATGGCATTCATCATTACGATATGGGTATGTTGTTAGACAAAATGGGCATTGCTGTTCGCACGGGGCATCATTGCGCGCAGCCTCTTATGGAGGCTATGCATGTAGATGGAACGGTGAGAGCATCATTTGCTTTTTACAATACAAAGGAGGAGATTGATAAATTGGTTGCCGGTATTAATCGGGTGGTGTCGATGTTTTAATAATAGAGTCATCTTCTAACACTGAAAATTATCTTATTTTAAAGTTGTGAATATTAATCAACTGACTTATAACAATTGACCTTGGTCCTTTTCTCTTTACACTCTGCTATCTAACTAAACATAACTGTCTTTATACAAACATTATACAGTTAGACTCCTTTTCTTTATTTATCATGCATCGTTCCTACGGTTAACTTTATCAATAAGTAATAAGCTTGGGGTTTTGTGTTTTGAGGTTAATTACATGTTACTATGTTTTTCACGTTTTTCAAACAAACATCAAAAATAATAACTTTTTGCTCGCGCGCTTTTGCAACATTTCGACGTCGCTCAATGGGTGCATGTGTGTCGCAAATCGAAATCTTTCCTTGCCCTCGGCAGACACGAGTTACAAACTCGCGCCAGCGGTGTGGATTCGTTCAGTTGTATTGCAGGTTTGACTCAGGATTTAATATATTATGTACTTTTTTTGTTTTCTTGGAATTTAAAAAACCTTATTTTCTTTTTCTATAACCTTAGGGATTGTGCCGAAATAACTTGACGCTTTAAACGTGCTCTTTTGTCCTTTAATTTCCTTGAAAATTCATTGAATAGCCCGCTATTCGCAGAATTTTCAAGTCGTTAACGAATAAAATAGCTTCGTTTCAAACAGTCAACTTATTTCATTACAAACCCTTAGTAACTGTCAGATAACCATAACAATTCAACCTTATTACCTTATAAAATAATAA
>JAQVGF010000088.1 GCA_028696875.1 Dysgonamonadaceae bacterium | reverse complement strand
ATTTATCTTGCCCAATTTAGTGGACTTTTCCTACTACAGTAAATTATTCAAAGTTAGTATATACTTGTCAATATAGGTCTGTTTTTCTTTGAACTTATATTGCTGAATGTATCTCGGATGTTCAAGAATTTTCAAACTCTCAAATAACTTAGTCTCCTTATTTAACTTATGGATAAATTGCCCATTTTTTACTCCCAACACAAATACCTCCGAAGTATCTAATCCAAGATTAATATGTTCTTTCAAAGTCATAATCATATAATCTTTCAGGGCTTCAAAAAGAAGAGGATCATCATAGTAATTGGCATTTAACCATTTGCCTCCTTTTGCTTTGCGTACAATAGCCAAAGGAAAAGGAGAATTGATATAAAACTGTTCATAAAATGTACGTGCCCCTCCAAATTGAGCAATCATCTCATACATAAAAACAGAAGAAACCTCATGAGTATATGCCGAATGCATTTTGATTCCACAAATACTCTCCAATCGTTTGGTATCTGTAAATGGAACGCCTGTAACACCTGCTCCATGTCTGCTTGGGTTAATGCCTACAATAAATTTGCGCTTTTTAGAGTCGCTGTAAAACTTATGGTAAAATTGTTGTGTTATCTCCATCGTTTCAGGATTTTCCTGAAAAGGATTAATCACCTGAAAACCTACGGGCAACTTTCCCGGATAGTGTAAATTACGATTGAAATTAATTACCTTGTCTCCGAAGCTTTTTGGCATAATAATTTGTTTGTTTTTTAAATTTCTCAAAGTCATAGTCACCTTATTCAACTATTTTTAATCTTAGTAACACGGTTATTACTTCGCCTGACTAAGGGATTGTGCCGAAATAACCTGACGCTTTAAACTTGCTCTTTTGTCCTTTAACTTCCTTGAAAATTAATTAAATAGCGCGCTATTCGCAGAATTTTCAAGTCGTTATCGAATAAAATAGCTTCGTTTCAAACAGTCAACTTATTTCATTACAAACCCTAAACCAATATCCCCCTTGAATACTGTGAAAAGTAAAAATATGAACTTTAAACCATCTTAACGATATCAGATGATGCGGAGGGAAATGTAAATGGTATTGTTTTCAAATCCTTAGCTTGCATACCTGCTTGCATAGCCACTGCAAAAACATTGATGGTCTCTTCCGCATTTGGACCAATGATATGAGCCCCCAAAATAAGGTCATTCTTCTTATCTATAATCACTTTGAAAGCATATGTTTTTTCTCCCAGATGCTTCGCAGCATACCAGTTGGGCACCGATGCATAATTTACAGTGATATCTAATTTCTTTTTCTGTGCTTGTTCTTCGGTCATACCCACCATTGCCAAAGCAGGCAAAGTGTAGACCACAGTTGGACGAACACCATAATCCGGTTTTTTCTTATTCCCGACTAATATGTTTGCAGCCACAATATGCCCTTCCATTGTAGCAAAAGGTGTGAGAGGCAATCCATCCGTAGCAGTATTATCTCCTGCTGCATAGACATGAGAATTGGAAATGCTTTGCATAAAATTGCTTACTTCAATTCCATTATCGGAATAGCGTACATTGGCTTTTCCCAAATCAAGATTGTGGATAGCGGGTACCCTACCCGATGTGTTAAATACCGTATCGCTCTTAAATTCATTCTTCTTACCATCATTATCTCCAACTACAATAAAGCTGTCGCCATTTTTCTTTATTTCTGCCACTTTGGTGTTCATCACCAATTCAATGCCCAACTCTTTTGTAGCATCAACCAAATGTTCAACAATTTCTTTATCGAAATGTGGCAAAGATGTTGAGGCCATATCCAAAATGGTGACTTTGGCGCCACTGCGAGCAGCTATGTGTGCAAACTCAAAGGCAATGTATCCGCCACCAATAAAGAGTATCGACTTTGGAAGTTTTTCCATTTCCAGAAAATCGTCGCTCGAAAGAGCATGCTCTTCACCGGGAATGCCTAATACTCGTGGTATTGCTCCTGTAGCAATAACTATCTTTTTAGCCTCAATGATATCGTCATCTATTTTCAATTGATTCTCAGCAACAAATTTTGGATTACCGTGATAAGTAGATATTCCATTCTTTTTAAAGTTTTTCTCTTTGTTTTTGGGAATAGGGTCGGTGAAAGAATTTTTGAAATCTATCAGTTCCTTCCACTTTATTGATGGTGCTTTGCTGATGCCTTTCCCTTCAAGATTTCTTGAAGACGCTACAGCTTCAGTTGCACCTACTAATATCTTTTTTGGAACACAGCCGTGCAAACCACAAGTACCACCGTAATCACGATTGTCAACGATTCCAGTCTTAAGACCATTTTGTGCACATTTGTTTGCTATGATTGTTCCGGCTACTCCTGTTCCTATAATAAATACGTCGAACTTCTTCATGATATATTGTTTTATAATTTATTTTAGATACTTTCTTCAAAGAAAAAAGTGAATCCTAATAGTAAAAATTCCTATACTATAAAACAGAGAGTACGAGTTAATGTTTACAATGAATCAGCAGGAAAATTAAGTCTTCAACTTTATTTTATTATTATGCATGGATTATCGATCCATTGGATGACACTTCTAATTAACACGCATAACCTTACACCTTTCGCAGTAAGTATTTGCGTTAATGCGCAAAAATAAACCCATTCTGAAGGTTGTTTACGACCCAATAGCCGACGAAATATTTTCGGCTATCAAAACCGAAAAAGCTTGTTTAAACAACCAAACCATCAATTCATCCATCAAATCACCAGATCAGCCAATCTCTTCCTGCTATTCACAATCTCCCATCGATACACCACCAGCGTAGTGATAAAATAAAACCCGGCTTGTATCCACAGTCCTATGTATTCCATATCGATTTGCGAAATGGTTGCACCCATGGAATTTATCTTGATGTATCCATTGATTCCAAAGGTGGAGGGGAGCATCATGCTGAATGTTCTCCAGAAAGAGTGAACACTTGATAATGGCCAGGAGGAACCTGACAGAAATAATAATATGAGTGATGTAAAGAGAAAAACAACAAATCCGGTTTCTCTGTTTCGAATGAAAACGGATAGTGTCATTGAAAAGAATATCACTGCCAACAGATAAGGTACTACCATAAGAGCTATATCCAATGGATTGCCAATATGGGGCAGATTAAATAGTTTGGGAATAACACCCAAGATATATGCTGCCACAACCAAATACCACGAGAAGTAGCACAACGCTTTTCCAATGACCACATGAAAAACGGAGCGATCACTATTTAGGGGAGTGAGTTCATGAAACGTATTCTCTTCGCGCGCCGTTCCGGCGGACATGCCAATTCCGAAAAGCAATGTTTGATGAATCACCAACATCAAAATTGCAGGCAGCAGAAAACTTGCGTAGCCCATGGGTTCATTGTATAATATGATTGCTTCATACGTAAAGGGCTCCGCTGCCACCTCAGCTTCTCTTCCAACAATGCCTTTGTCATTCAAACGCTCCAATTTAACATTATCGCCCATTTCCAACACCGCAAAGTTGCTGCCCAATGCTAAGGTTCTGTAATATAAGAAGCTACTCATATCGGCGTACGTAGAAACAATTGCTTGCTCCATTTTATTTATTTTCAGGCTATAATCGGCGGGTATATACACCACTCCATGAATCTTGCGTTTGTAGAACGCATCTTTCACCTCTTCCATATTGCTGAAGGTGTGCGTTACTTTTAAATCGGGTGTAGCATCTAAGTTGCGAATAAGGGTGCGCGAATGTACACTATTGGAATGATCTACCACTGCAATGGGCATATCGTGGATAGTCTCGTTCAAATAGATGGTGCCATATAACAGTGGATAAATGAGGGCTGCTATCACAAGGATAAGCAGCACACCAAAATCTTTCAGCAAACGTTTGTATTCATCAATAGTCACTGCAAGAATATTTCGGATGTGTCTGAATCTCTTTTTATCTGTTTGATTTGTATCGTTCATTTTCTCTTTCTTGTTTTTATTTTGCCGGATAGTTTAGGTTGATGGCTGCCTTTTTCAATCTTTCGTAAACTATGAAAGGCAAAAGGAAGAATGCTGCTATTGCAATAAAATAGATGATTGAATAACGAATGGGTGCACCATTTAACGCTTCGTTCACATAGATTTTGAAATAGAAACGAATGGGAAAAAGATGCTGAAACACTTGAATACCATGCGGCATCGCCTCAATGGGAAATGTAAAGCCTGTGAAACTAAGACCCAAAATACTATACACGGCAACCATACTGATTGCATCGCGCAAAACGGGCAACAACCCGATACAAAACACGCCTATGGCCTGATAAGCCATTACGTACAAAATTGTTGCAAAAGACATTCTAACCATACTCCCATTCATGGGAAAGTGCATATATTCGTACAATATAAAATTGCCTCCGATACCTAAAATTGAAAAGAGAATGGTGTAAGGAATTAATTTCCCCATAAGTGCAGCCAGCATAGAGTTGTTGGCAGTTTTTAAAAGGTCGGGTGTTGATTTTACTTTCAACTCATATCCAATTGAAAATACCGTCATCAGTAACACCAACATTTGCAAAATGCCCGGCAATAACATGTTGATCAAATAAACACCGTAGTTGGAATAGGGATTGGCAAGCAAATGGGCATCGATGGAAATGGGCTGAACAGTGGCTAAAATCTGACTTTCGTCCACGGTAACGCCGCGCAGTTCCAATAGCTGTTTATGCACATAAGCCGACCCCAATTTGCTGACGTAAGTCAACTCTTTGTAAACCAAAGAACCGGGCACCAGATAAGCATCGTTTACATAGAATGTGAAGTTGGGTTGTTGTGATGACATCAACTCTTTTTCAAAGTTTTTGTCGATTACAAAAAAGGCATATATTTTGCCACGTTGCATGGCATCGCGTGCTTCGTTGTAGTTGGCATAGTTCTCTGTAACATCTGCCTGTGGAATGGCACTAATGTTTCGGATAAAAGTACGCGAAACATAGGAATGATCCATATCCACCACACCAATGGGCATGGAGCGAGGTAACCCTTCACTAAAGAATGTGAGAAAGAACAGATAGCAAAAGAACATTACGAACACAGATGAAAAAAGATAGATGGGTCGCCCCAACATCCTTTTCCATTCGCGTCGAATGACTGCCCATGTACCTTTGTATATTGTTTTGGACATCTTATTTGATTACTTTTTCCATTACGGCTGACATACCGGGACGCAAATCTTTTATTGGAGCAACCGGTTTTGCTCGTACTTCGAAGGTTTTTGCATCAAATTGTCCGGTTGCTTTCGTCACTTTCCAAGTAGCGTATGAAGCCAACGCTTTTATATAGGTGATTTTTAATATGGCGGTTTGATTTAATGCCGGTATGGTTACTTCAATCTCTTTATCCATTTTCATATCGCCCAACAGATCTTCGCGTACATTAAACGAAAACCAAATATCGTTCAAATCAACAATATTCATAATGGGTGCTCCCGTTGCTACCAACTCTCCACGAGCGGGAAACACCTCAGTTATTTGTCCCGATATGGGAGATAATAAAGCGGTTTCTGACAAAAAAGCCTCCACCTCTTGTATAGCACCCATCGCTTGATCTACCAATGCCGACGAGGCTGATTTATCTTCGTCTCTGGCACCTTTTATCGCCATGTTGTATTGCGATTTTGCAGCGGCAGATGTAGCCACAGCAGCTTTGTACTTGGCTTCCACTTCATCTCTGTTTTGTGCTGTCACCACGCCTTTCTCATACAGACGCTCTACCCTATCGAATGATTTCTTGGCAATATCTACTCCAATTGCAGCTTTTTGCCACATTTCGTATGCTCCTTCAATGTCTTCTGAACGAGCACCTTTATTGGCTTTTTGATTTTGTGCCATTGCAGCGGATTTAGCAGCAGTGGCTTGTGCAAGTTTGGCATTTACCTCGGGGCTATCAATTAACACCAATGTATCGCCCACATTTACAAATTGTCCTTCCTCAGCAAAAAGCTGATCGATGCGTCCGGGAACTTTACCCGAAATGCGTATTTCGTTTACCTCTGCCGAACCTTGAATAACGATAGGTTCCGGTTTGTAAACATACCAACCTATTATAAATATTATCACCACAACGGCGGCAAATCCAATAAGAGCTACCTGCAAATTGCGGTTGCTTTCAGATACTTGTTTCATAAAATATACTTTGTTATAGTTGTAATTACCGTTTTCAATTTATTTTGTGTTGTAGGAAATAGGCGACAATAGTGTCCCCAAAGATTTCTTTAAGTACAAGTTGCTTAGTTTCACATCGATTGTAGCATCAATGTTTTCCGACTTGGCCGAAAGCCAAGCAGTTTGCGCCATTAGCACATCGCTTGCAGTGATGACACCCTCGTTGAACCCTTCGTTTGCGTACATCAGGTTTTCTTGTGCGCTCTCCACATTCTTTTGCGTCTGCAATTGTTTCTTCAAACTCTCGGTAGTTTGATAAGCGGTTTGATTGATTTGCAATTCAATTTTTTCTTTCGCATCTTTCAATTCCAATGCTGCAACCACACTGCTTGCACGTGAGGCATTCAGCGTATGTATTTTTTCTCCAAAATGGAACAATGGCACTTGAGCAACTACTCCAACAGAGAACATGCCATCGAACTTGGTATCAAATCCTTTGAACGAACTTGGATTGGTGACCAAATAATTTCCAGTCAAAGCAACGTTGGGCAAAAAACGTGAAATCATTATTTTTTCGTTTGACTTTGCGATATTTTGCATTTGTGTCAACATCTCTACCTCTGTACGTTTGCTCAACGCTTCTTCTATCGGGATAACAGAAACCAAATCAGGGATTTCATCCAACTCTTCATCGGACAATTTAATTTGTTTTTCCAAAGGAAGACCACACATTTGATTTAATGCCATGCGCGACAGGCTCAACCCGTTGGTGGCTTTTATCATCATCAAATCGGATTCATTCAGCTTCACCTTCACTTTTAACACATCGGCTTTTGTTGCCATTCCCTCATCGAAGAGAGCTGTGATATTGGTATCTAATTTTGCTACCACAGCTTTCATCTCTTTTGCCAATTTCACTTTGTTTTCCAACGATACCACACGCCAATATGCCTCATCAACTTCCAATATAAGATCCGTCATTGCATCTTGCGCACGCGCTTCAGCTATTTTCTCGCTGTATCCGGCAATGGAATAGATTTGTTTGATCTTCCCTCCCATAAAAATGGGCTGCACAAAATTGATTCCACCCACAAATACATTGCGCATGTCCATCTCAAAACCTTCCTTAGGAAGAATTGCGTGATTTTTCCACTCTAATCCTTCCGGGTTTTTGCTGGGATCGAAAGGTTTACCTTGATTATCTAAAGGGATTACTTTTCCATCAATCATCGTGAAATTGTTGTTTATGGCAGCATCCTCAAATTTAAAAGTGCCATCGGGATTTGGCGTAGGAGTAGAGTTTGGTCCAATGCCTATTCCCAGACTTCCATCGGGGTTTTTCACACCAACCGGAAGGAATTCATCGTGTGCAAGCAACGATATGTTTTTCTCATTCCAATTGTATGCACCCATTGCTGAAAAGTTGGGCAAAAATTGTGTGAATGCTGCTTTCTTCAAAGAACGAGCAGCTTTCAGATTCTCCGATGCTATTTTTATGGAGGCATTGTGCTCCAAAGCCATCTGACGGCAATCTTCTACATTATAGATCTCTTGCGCCGATAAAAAACCGGCAAAAAGTAGTGTAAAACAGAATAATATTTGTCTCATTATAATTCGTTTAGTAGAACAATAGTTGCATATGCAACTAATTGAATTAAGTGATATATATAAGTTTTGAATTGAAAAATTTAGGAATCTAAGTTTTGAATGATTTTGGTGAGAACATTCCGTGAAGAGGAAATTTCGTCTTCACTTATACCCTTTAGAGCTTTGTCTAAAACCGCTTTTACCGTATGGGTCACTTTTTCTTGCAGATTAGCACCCTCTTGAGTTAAATGAATAAGATTGACTCTTCTATCCGATGAATGAGCTACTCGAACTACCAGTTTATTTCTCTCTAAATTATCTAACAGTCTGGTCATGCTCGGCTTATCCTTCCGTGTAAGATCACAAAGTTGCTGCTGAGTAATTTTATCTTCATGCCACAAACATGACATCACAGACCATTGCTCAGTTGTGATATTCAAATCTTCTTTAGAGAAAGCTCTTAACAAAGCCCTATTGATAGTTGTAGATATTTTTCCAGTTAGAATATTGAAAATTTCTTTTTCATTTACTTGCAAAATATAATCCTTTATAAGATGAAACTTTTGAAACGGTTGTTTAAACAACTATGCAAAGGTAAACTATTTTTTTTCAACTCATAGAGTATTAGAATACTTATTGAATAATTAACACTCTTTGCGAAGAAATAGGGTGTAAAAGGTAGAATTGAATGCGAGGAGGGTCATTATGCGTTTTTTGGTTTTTCGTGGTTTCAGCGATCAGCGATCAGCCGTCAGCGTTCAGCGATCAGCGTTCAGCGATCAGCCGTCAGCGATCAGCGATCAGCGTTCAGCGTTCAGCGATCAGTAAATCGTATCTTCTAACTTCTATTTGTTCACAATGCACAATGCGGGCTGGAGCCGCAATGTGCGGATTCAGCTCATACTCAGCTACCGCACGAGTCCCCTCGTGTGGTTTGATAATAAACAGAAAAGATATGTGTTGATGCAATACTTTTAAAAAATGCAGCAAATCTAAAGTACCACGCGATACAATCGCGCGGCAGCGTGAGGTTGTATCAATTTACAATTGGTTAGCAAAACAAAAAATAATGATAAGAATATTCGCTTCGCGACATTCACCCTGTGGAATAAAACTAAAGGTTTTAATGCAAAGCATTATTCCATAGGGCAAACGCTTTACAAAAGCGCGCGAGCGGATTGGCTATTT
>JAQVGF010000087.1 GCA_028696875.1 Dysgonamonadaceae bacterium | reverse complement strand
AAGAAAATTGACTTTTTCATTTTGTGCTTTTTTTTAAATTAATTTTTTTCTGAAAAATAGTAGGTTTTTATTTTACATTGTTACACAATTATTGCTAATAATTGCATCATTTACACATATTCCCTAAACTGTAATGTTCTGTAAACTATCCAAAAGACCAAATACTCTCAGCAGCCAAATCACAAGAACAATTATAACAACAGCATTAAGAATACTCTTAATAGTGCGTTGCATTGGAATGTATCGGTTTATCAACCAAAGAATGACTCCAACAACCAAGATAACGATAATAATAGTTAAAATAGGCATATCATAAGATTTTAAATTACTACTAAACTTTACTCCACAAAGTTCAACTTTCTTATGATAAAAGTATTACACAATTCTTGTTATTAGTTACATCATTCACACATTAACGATAGAATAGATTTTATTAATTAGAAGAAATAAAAGGTGTGTAATATTGGTATTTGTTTGATGATTATCACTATATTTGAGAAGTTGAATAATTCAGAAACTAACAGATAAAATTGATAACTATGAAGAAATTACTCTTTTGTTGATGTTGTTGTTAGGCTTCTTTTCTCTAAGAGTTTGTAATGAAATAAGTTGAGTGTTTGAAACGAAGCTATTTTATTCGTTAACGACTTGAAAATTCTGCGAATAGCGGGCTATTCAATGAATTTTCAAGGAAGTTAAAGGACAAAAGAGCACGTTTAAAGCGTCAAGTTATTTCGGCACAATCCCTAAGTGCAGATGATGCTTCCGATAAATATACTGTAAAACGTGGTACTAACTTAGCTCATTGGCTTTCACAAAGCGAAGCGAGGGGGTAAAGAACGAGAAAGGTTTATAACTATTACCGATATTCAAAACATTGCTCAAATGGGTTTCGACCATGTACGTTTACCCATTGCCAAAGCAAAAGCATTGGGATTGCCTCTTTATTGTGGCGAATTTGGAATCATAAACAAAACGACACAAGAGGCAGAAACAGATAAGTTGCGTTGGTATAAAGATATGATTGAATTGTTTGAAGAGAGAGGAATTGGATATGTCAATTGGAATTATAAGAGTGGTAGTTATGGATTGGTAGAAAACGATGGTAGCAAGAAAGAAGAGTTAATCCGTATCATTACGGGGAAATAAACAACTAAAATAGAATTTAATATGGATAAGAAAAAAGATGAAATGAATAAGAAAAACCCTATGGACAAAAACAAATTGGGTGATCCTATTCCAAGTAGAAATCAAACTAAAGGGAGTCATCCTGGATTGCGGACTGCAGCAGGTGCTCCGGTAACAGACAATCAAGACACCATGACATCTGGAAGAAGAGGACCCGTGTCGCTTCAAGACACATGGTTTCTGGAAAAAATGGCTCACTTCGATCGAGAAGTTATTCCTGAGCGTAGAATGCACGCCAAAGGTTCCGGAGCTTTTGGGACATTTACAGTAACGCACGATATCACTCATCTGACAAAAGCCGCTATATTTTCAGAGATTGGCAAAAAGACGGAAATGTTGGCTCGTTTCTCAATAGTAGCCGGTGAAAGAGGAGCAGCAGACGCAGAAAGAGATGTCCGTGGGTTTGCTTTAAAATTCTATACCGAGGAAGGTAATTGGGATTTGGTAGGAAACAACACGCCCGTGTTTTTCTTTAGAGATCCCATGAAGTTTATTGATCTAAATCACGCAATTAAAAGAGACCCACGTACGAATATGAGAAGCCCAAATACCAATTGGGATTTTTGGTCATCCCTACCGGAAGCACTTTTGCAAGTAACCATTATTATGGGAGATAGAGGAATTCCATCTTCCTACAGGCATATGCACGGATTTGGTTCACATGCATATAGTTTCATTAGCAAGAACAATAAAAGAACATGGGTTAAATTCCATTTCCGTTCTCAACAAGGGATATTGAATTTCACCGATCAGGAGGCTGAGCAAATAGTAGGAAAGGACAGAGAGTCTCATCAAAGAGATTTATATACTGCCATTGAAAAGAAGATGTTTCCGAAATGGAAAATGTATATTCAATTGATGACAGAGGAACAAGCCGATGCTATGGAAACCAACCCTTTCGATTTGACCAAGATGTGGCTCAAAAAAGATTTTCCACTGATGCCGGTAGGCGAATTTGAATTGAACAGGAATCCGGATAATTATTTTGCCGACATTGAACAAGCTGCTTTCAATCCTGCCAATACAATTCCGGGAATTAGTTTCTCTCCCGACCGCATGTTGCAAGGACGACTCTTCTCTTATGGAGACGCACAGAGATATCGTTTGGGTGTAAATCACAATCAGATACCCGTAAATTCACCCAAGGGAGTTAAAAATCCACACAGTTTTCACCGTGATGGACAAATGCGTGTAGATGGTAATTTGGGGAGTGAATTACATTACGAGCCAAATAGCTATGGCAATTGGGAAGACAGTCCGGAAGACAATCTTCCAAAGGAAAAAGGTGGAGATGTCTATCGGTATGATTTTAGAGAAGATGATAGTGATTACTTCACTCAGCCGGGAATGCTATTTAGAGCTATGACTGACGATCAAAAGCAAGTACTCTTTGACAATACTGCCCGAAATATGGGCGACTCAACGCTTCAGATAAAACATAGACATATTTATCATTGTTATATGGCAGATCCCGATTACGGGATAGGTGTAGCAAAGTCAATGAATATTTCCATCGACGATGTAGATTTAAACTTGCCGAAACGCGATTCTCGCGAGAATCAGAAAAAAGCAAACAATATGCATCCTGAGTTAAATGTTCCTACTCAACCGGCATGTCCGGGAAGAGAGATCCACACCAATACACATGATTACATAGAGCCTGAAGAAGACCCATGGCTACTATAAAAATATAAGAAGAGGTGAGTATTCCATCTGACCATACCTCCCACGATACCGCACAATTGTATCGCGGCGTACTCTTTTGTTTTTTTGTGGGTTGTCTTTAACAAATTGGGCGATCGTTTTCCTTAGTCTTTGATAAGGAAAAAGCAAAGATTAAGGAAAAGGTTGCATTAGAACAACCCCGATGTAATTTGATTTAGACAATAATTTATCGATCACTTGACAGGTAGATTAATTATGTTTACCTTAATTTACTGATCAATTACTCATCTATTCATGAAATACATTTTAGGACTTTTATTATTATTTAGCGGTATGTTTTCTTCAGCACAAAATTTTGAACAAAAAGCTGTTCCTCTTGACGGAGATGCAAGCTTAGATAGGTTGATTTCGGCGGCTGCCGATAAGGAATTGGTATTACTGGGCGAGGCGAGTCATGGCACCCACGAATACTACTTATGGCGGGATAAGATAAGTCGGCGACTAATATCAGAACAGAACTTTAGCTTTATTGCCGTAGAAGGTGATTTTGCCAGCTTATATCACCTCAATCGCTATGTGAAAAATTTGGATGGCGCAGCAAACTCTGCACGAGAGATTTTATTAAAGCTCCATAGATGGCCAACTTGGATGTGGGCAAATGAGGAGGTTGTAGCATTGGCAGAATGGCTCCGCAGTCACAATGACAACTTACCCCAAGATAAAAAAGTTGGATTTTATGGCATGGATGTGTACGACGAGTGGAATTCCAAAAAAGCGGCTTTGGATTTATTAAAAACGACAGACCAGACTGCTTATGAATATGTGAAAGAGCAATATAACTGTTTCGGTCAGCACAAGGGAGATAGTTGGAGCTATGCTCACGCAGTGCGCGCCGGCAAAGAGAATTGTGCAACTGCTACAAAAAATGTGGTAGAGTATATAAGAAGCAATCGTAATAATTTCCCGGAACTTTCCGATGACGCTTATTTTTATTTGTTACAAAACACTATCGTCGTACATAATGCCGAGGAGTTTTATAGAGAAAGTATAGCCTCAAAAGGAGATGTTTCATGGAATTCTCGGGTTCATCATATGCATGGCACTGTCAATGATTTATTGAATCTTTATGGTAAGAACTCTAAAGGAATTGTTTGGGCACACAACACGCATATTGGCGATGCGGAGTACACAAACATGCGAAAGACCGGTGAGAAAAACATTGGTCAGCTTACCCGTGAAGGATTGGGCAACGATAATGTTCTCTTAATCGGCTTCACCTCCTTTGAAGGAAAAGTGATGGCAGGTTCAAGTTGGGGTGCACCTATGGAGGAAATGACCATTCCGCCTGCAATTTCCAATAGCATAGAATATAAATTGAATCAAATAGATCAAGAAAGTTTTTATCTGATTTTTGATAAAGAGGATCGAAAGAAAAAAAACCTAAAGTCAATGGGCAATAGAGCAGTGGGAGTAGTCTATAATCCCAAACGAGATAAAAGACAATTTGTACCCACCATCGTTCCAATGCGCTACGACGCTTTGTTCTTTTTTAAAAAAACCACCGCTTTGCGAGTTTTGAAAAGGTGAAGATTCTTGACTATTATATTTTAAAGAATAAGAACTTTTAGTCAAGATTCTCAAGCTATTCCTTTTACTTACGGCACCAAATCTATGATTAAAAATTCATTACCCGCGCTTTCACACGATTGTATCGTTTAAAATTCTCCAAAAGCCAATTCTTATCAAATCACGCTAAAGGATTCGTGCTGCAGCGGGCGTACGCGCAGTGAGAATATCAGCATTACCAAAGTAAGGTTAAAGATTCTTGAAGCGTAATTCACGGTTTCAGGAACTAACAATTATCTTGCAACCCGAAATGAGAAGATAAAAACAAATCAATGGATATATTGAACTTTTCATTAAAAAAGTGGTTCCGAAAGCAAAGCAGTGCCTAATATAAAACAAATTGCTATATTTGAACTTAATGCTTCGTATCGACGATAATACTATAATTATCTATCGAATAATTCAGAAACATATATATGAAAATGTAGCGATCAATATACAGTTAACTAACAGAATAAACCAGATTTAACATGCCACAACAAAAACAAATACTAATCATAGATGAACTCTTAACTCCCAAACAAGATTTTGAAAATAGTGTGAAGAAATCAAACTTAGACTATGAAATAATCTGGGACGAGAATACAGCTACACCGGACAAGGTGGAAGTAATAGTTACTGTACTGAGAAAACTTGGAAAAGAATATCTCACTCAATTCCCCAATCTAAAAATGATTGCCGTAGCTTTTACCGGTTACGATTCTGTGGATATGGAGTATTGCCGGGAACATAAAATTGCCGTTTACAATGTACCCAAATATTCCACCAATTCTGTAGCTGAATTAACCATTGGTCTCACCATTGCCGTTTTGCGAGAAATAACGTATGGCAACAGTATTATTCGCAATGGAGGATGGAGTTTCAAACCCGGAATAGAACTGTTTGGAAAAACAATCGGAATTATGGGAACAGGGGAAATTGGTGTTGCAACTGCCAAGGTTTTTAAAGCTCTTGGATGTGAGTTGATTGGATGGTCCAGAAGCGAAAACGAAGCTTTCAAATCACTTGGCGGAAAATATATTGAAAATAAACAAGAGTTTTTTGCTGCTTCTGATATTGTTTCGATTCATTTGCCTCTCAACAAACAGACTGAGGGAGTAATAACTAAAAAGGAATTATCAGCAATGAAAAAAACATCCATTTTGGTGAATACCGCAAGAGGTCCTATAATAAATGAAGCTGATTTAATTGCCGCCTTGGAACAAAAGGAAATTGCAGGAGCAGGGCTTGATGTTTTTGCTCAAGAACCTATCAACAGCAACAACAGATTGTTGACGTTAGAGAATGTTGTTCTAACTCCGCACATTGCATACAAAACGGAAGAAGCTCTCAACAGAAGAATGGAAGTAACCGTAAATAATATTTCATATTTCCTTCAAAATAAAAATACCAATCGAGTAGATTGAAATAGTGATATTTATATAAAAAACAAAACAATTACATTTCGAATTATAGAGGATAAAACAATTATATGAAATATGAAAAAAATTAAACCCACCCATAAACGGCCATCCAGATCCGAAACGATCTCTGAAATGAATCTAAATGCAGCCGAAAAACTTCTCAAAGCATCACGCCTGGATATCAACGAAGTTTATGATATGTTGGATAGTTCAGCAGATGGAATTTCTGATGAAATGGCCGAGGATCGCATTTCAACGTATGGCTTAAATGAAGTGGATTATGATAGAGCCCCTGCATGGTATACCCAATTGATAAAATCATTTATTAATCCCTTTATTCTTATTCTTGTAGCCATAGTTGTCATCTCCTTCTTGATAGATGTTTGGTTTGCTGCTCCGGGAGAAAAGGATTGGAAGACAGTAATTGTTATCACGGCAATGATTATCGTCAGTTCTTTACTCAGCTTTTTCCAGGAATATAGAAGTAACCGTGCTGCGGGAAAACTAAAGGAGATGGTTACAACTACCGCCGCTGTTTTAAGGAAAGGTAAGAAGAGAGAAGAGATAGAAATGAAGCAAATAGTGCCGGGAGACATCGTTTATCTGGCTGCAGGCGATATGATTCCGGCAGATTGTCGCGTAGTAGAAAGTATAGACCTGTTTATTGGACAATCTATGCTTACGGGCGAATCGCTTCCGGTTGAGAAAATGCCATTCGCAGTTAAAGATTTGGAAAACAAACCGCCTATCGAACTAAACAATTTATGCTTTATGGGCACCAACGTTGTTAGCGGTTCAGCTAAAGTAATAGTTATTGCCACCGGCTCCAACACTTATTTTGGCAGTATTGGCAAGAGTATAGTAGGCGAAAGTCCAAAAACGAGCTTTGACATTGGGATAAACAAAGTTAGCGTTTTGCTTATCCAATTTATGCTGGTGATGGTGCCAATTGTTTTCTTAGTCAATGGTTTGATAAAAGGAGATTGGATTGAAGCACTATTATTCTCCATAGCGGTTGCGGTGGGATTGACCCCGGAAATGTTGCCCGTTATAGTTACTGCTACTCTTGCCAAAGGCGCCATAAGCATGAGCAAGCATAAGGTGATAGTAAAACGTTTGAATTCGATACAAAACTTAGGTGCCATGGATATGTTGTGTACCGATAAAACAGGCACATTGACCATTGACAAAATTGTTCTCACCCAGCATCTGAATGTTATGGGATTAGAGGATGATGAGGTTTTAAAATGGGCATACCTCAATAGTTTCCATCAAACGGGTCTGGTAAACCTGATGGACAAAGCGGTTTTAGACCATGTTGAGGTTCATGACTACCTGAAGGTAGAAGAAGATTTTGAAAAGATTGATGAGATTCCTTTTGATTTTCAGCGTCGACGCATGAGTGTTATTTTAAAACAAAAAAATGGCAAGCATCTCATGATTTCCAAAGGCGCTGTGGAGGAGATGCTGGATCTCTGCACGCACAGTTTCGACCCCGGTGAAGATCGACAACTCCATATAGAGAAAGATAAAATCGTAGTTTTAGATGACGAAATGCGCAAAAACGTCTTAGAAACCACCTCTAAACTAAATGCCCAAGGACTTCGCGTATTGACGCTTGCCATTAGAGAATTCGATGGCAATCATCCTCTGACTTACAATGTGGAAGATGAGAAAAACCTGACTCTGACCGGTTATATAGGTTTTTTAGATCCTGCAAAACCCTCCGCCAAACCGAGTATTGAAGCTCTGCATAAACTAAATGTGGAAGTCAAAGTATTGACTGGAGACAACGAAATAGTTACCAAAAAGATTTGTGGTGATGTGGGAATTCCCATTCGAAATATTATGCTTGGAAATGAATTAGAGATGATTTCTGATGAAGAACTTACTGAGCGGGTAGATGACATTTCCATATTTGCCAAATTAAGTCCCTTGCAAAAAGTACGCGTAGTGCAATCCCTACGAGCCAAAGGTCATACCGTAGGAGTTCTTGGCGACGGTATCAACGATGCTCCCGCTCTGAAAGAAGCAGATGTGGGCATAACAGTGGATAATGCGGTTGATATTGCAAAGGAAAGTTCTGATATTATTTTGCTTGAGAAAGATTTAGAGGCATTACATAAGGGTGTAGTGTACGGAAGAATAACTTTCGGAAATATTATGAAGTATATCAAGATGGCCACCAGCAGTAATTTTGGAAATGTTTTCAGTATTCTTGGTGCCAGTGCATTTTTGCCATTCTTGCCTATGTTGCCCATTCAATTGCTGTTCCAAAATCTTTTATATGACTTTTCTCAAATCTCACTCCCTTGGGATAGAATGGATAAGGATTTTTTGGAATCTCCAAAAATATGGGAACCCAAAGGGATCCTCAGGTTTATGATTTATATAGGTCCTATAAGTTCGATATTCGATTATGCGCTTTTCGTTGTGATGTTTTTTGTATTTAAAGCCAACAGTCCCAATCATCAAGATCTGTTTCAAACAGGTTGGTTTGTGTTAGGACTTTTGTCCCAAACCTTGATAGTGCATATGATTAGAACTAAAAAAATACCGTTTATTCAAAGTTGGGCTTCTGCTCCTGTAGTAGCCATGACATCTTTGATAATGGTCATCGGAGTGATAATTCCCTTTACACCACTTGCGGCAGTGTTATCTATGGTACCGCTACCTTTCGCTTATTTCCCTTGGTTGATTGGTCTGTTGATAGCTTATAGCTTAACAACTCAGTTTGTCAAAAACTGGTATATCAGAAGGTTCAATGAATGGTTGTAATGGAGATGAGAATCACCTCACTTCAACATAGAAGGGGTAGAGAAAGACAAAGACGACAAGAATATTCATACATAAATGTTATTCCTCTAATTTTTTATATTGTATTTAGGGATTGTGCCGAAATAATTTGACGCTTTAAACTCGCTCTTTTGTCCTTTAACTTCCTTGAAAATTCATTAAATAACCCGCTATTCGCAGAATTTTCAAGTCGTTAACGAATAAAATAGCTTCGTTTCAAACAGTCAACTTATTTCATTACAAACCCTTAGTTTGTTACCTATCTGAACTTTTAATTTAAGAAGGTTGTTGTT
>JAQVGF010000086.1 GCA_028696875.1 Dysgonamonadaceae bacterium | reverse complement strand
TGGAAGACGAAAAAGAAGCATACAACTCGGTGCGCAAAGCAATCGATTTGGGATATCGTCATATTGACACGGCTAAAGTTTACGAAAACGAAGAGCCGGTTGGTAAAGCAATTCGGGAGAGTGGAGTAAATCGTGAAGATATATTTGTTACTACAAAACTGTGGAACGAAGATATTATCAATGACAATGCACAAAAGGCGTTTGAAACAAGTTTAAAAAAGTTGGGCTTAGACTATGTCGATCTTTATCTGGTGCATTGGCCAATAAAGAACAAATACGTTTCGATATGGAAAGAGATGGAGAAAATAGCTCAATCCGGGAAAGCACGGGCAGTGGGAGTGAGCAACTACATGGAAAATCATTTACAAGAAATAATCGACCTCAAATCTCTTGTGCCGGCAGTGAATCAAATAGAACTCCATCCCTATTTATCGCAAAAACCTTTGGTTAAGTTTTGCAAGCAACACGATATCAAAGTTGAATCGTGGAGTCCTTTGTGTGCCAACAAAAACAATTTGCTTCAAGAGAAGTCGCTCAAAGAAATTGGCGAGAAATATTCAAAGACGCCTGCTCAAGTGATATTGCGCTGGAACGTTGAGCGTGGATTGATTGTAATACCCAAATCTTCCAATCCTAAAAGGCAAGCAGAGAACTTAGATGTGTTTGATTTTAACTTATCAGCAGAAGATATGGAGCGGATAAATTCTTTGAATAAAGATGAGAGGGTAGGACCGCATCCTGATGAAGTGGGGTTTTAGAGTTTAGAATTAAACTGTTTGTTGCAACAGTTTTTAGCTGTAAGACACTGGGTGTTAGATGGTGAGAAGGAAATTAGGGATATGAGATTTATAACTAAGAGGAGTGATGAGAGTCGGATGCGCAAGAGATCAATCATTGAAACAGTCAATGATGAGTTAAAAAACATTTGTCAAGTGGAACACTTTAAACATCGAAGCATAGGTAATTTCTTAACTAATCTTGTTTGTGGTATTATAGCTTTTCATTTTCTGCCTAAAAAACCTTCTCTTAGATATGAAACAGTCAAGACCAATCAATCAGCTCTTTCTTAATAATCGAACTCAGGTTAAAAATATAATAGATAAGCGATAAAGTTTCGCGATACGCATTTCAATAGTAATGATATTGTGTTGATTTACACCTGATGCGTCTATCTCAATTTTTCGAGCATAATCAAGCTCGAAAAAACATCGTATGCTGCCTGTAAGTAGTGTTGCCGGGCATTCTGAAACTCCAATCTTGCACTCAACAATTCACTTTCGAGAATGTATCCTTTGTTGGATTGCACCTCTGCGGCTTTCAAGTTTTGTTCACTCATTTTCAGGTTTTCCTGACGAAGAATATATTCCTTTTGGCGGGTTTTGAGAAACGTCTCTTCATTTAACCATTCCCGATTTCGTGTGTTGCGTATATCGCGTAAGTTTTCCGTCTCCATTTGTTGTCTAACGCGCAATTGCGATAATTCGTTGGCAGTAATGAGAGACTGTGTAATCGGCACTTTCAACGTTAAACCGATAAAGCTGTTGCCTCTCCAGAACTCATTCTTTGTCAAACTCAACTCGTTAGCATAATAATTTGTACCGTAAAAACCTGTAAGGGAGAGCGTTGGCACATATTTCCATGTTGCAAATTTAATTCGGTTTTTGGCAAGCAAAACTATTTCATTTTGGCGGATCTCCTCCAAACTAATTTTATCAGAAGAATTTTGCATCCCCAAACTTACCATAGTTTCGTATAATGCTGGAATATCTTCCGAAAGCTGCAAAAGACGGATGTTTTCTTCCGTAACTGATTGTCCCATCAGGTATAGTAATTTGGCAATAGCATCGGCTTCAATGTCCTCGCCCTGCAAATAACGCGAAAGTGATTCGTTGAAGGCAGTCTGAGCCATATTTCTCTCTACAAGCGAAGCTTTTTGTTTTTGATACAAATCGTCCATATTTTGAAGTGAACGATCATAGAATAATGTATCCGCTGCAAGAGATTGCAACTGAACTTGAGCAATCAGGCACTCGGCATAAGCCATTGCCACATCGGCACGGAGATTTCTTCTCGACAATTGCGCATCGTATTCATCAATTTTTAATTGTTGTTTATATTCCGAGACCTCTCCTATTTTTTCGGGGTCAAACAAGTCGTACGAAAGATTCAATCCTGCAGATGAATTCCAATCTGTATTAAATTTCATATAAATAGTTTCCCCTTTGGGAGCGTTCGAATCCATGAGAGATGCAGGTACAGGCGTGGAGGGAATAATCAAGTTCCGCCTGAAATCGCCTGAAAGATACACATCGGGAATCCTCGTTATACTAATTTGGCTGAGTTTCAGGCGAGATTCTTCAACCTTCAATTCATTTACACGTTGCGTGGGTGAAGATTGAAGCGAATAACGGAGCGCATCTTTCAATGAAAGATTCCGTATATCAATATTTTCCTCCATTTGCCCATAAGCTGGCAGTGTAAAAATAATGAATGCCAATACATAAAATGAATATATATTTCTTTTCATAAAAATCTCTGTTTTTAGTTTTAACGAAATACCGACGATGGCTCCACTTTTCTGAGTTTACTGATAGAAAAAAACGAACTACCTACGGCAATAAGCAACGTGACCGAAAATAGAAACAACAGAAAGGCAGGTGATAAATTGATGATTAATCCCGCTTTTTCCATTCCTATTTTTGTTCCTACCAACAATATCAATGATATCACAAAACCAGTTACAGCGTATAAAAAAGATTGTGCCACAACCAGCAATACAATATATCGTTCGGATGCACCAATGGCTTTTAGTGTTCCATAATCTTTTATTCGGTCGTAAGTTGCTGAGTACATAGTAAGACCGATAATAAAAAAGCCACTGATAATGGCAAAAATAACAAGAGTGCCAAAACTCATGCCCATATTATTTGCCGTCATCACGTTAATCACGGTAGCATTACTTAAATCTTCTGAACGCCAGGCTTTCAGATCGGGTGCCAAGCGATTGATTTGAGTAACCACGTCGGCTATTTTATTTGGGTCTTTCACGGTAACGATAATGGCGTTTATCGAAAAATCGGACATACCCGAAAAATAGCGCGCTTTTGATGTTGTTGTGTACAAAAGCGGACTGGAAAAACCTTTGGCATTTTTAGTAGTAACTCCCACCTGAGCTGTTTTTCCGTTTATCTCGAAACGCATTCCCGGCTCCAGCTCATAACCGAATGTTTTGTTGTCATAGAAATCAGCCGATACTGTCCCTGGAAGTATTAAATCATTAATCATGCCCGTTTTTATCAGTGAAGCCGATGGTCCCGCTGCTAATTGCGGATAATCGCTACCAATAATAATTGCCGGGGAATTGTCTCCGTTCGGAAATTTTACTGATACATTGGCAACTACGATTCCATGCGTATTGGTTACACCGTCTATACTGCGTATTTGATTTGCCCAACGCACATCGAAAGGCGACAATTGGTTGGCATTATTAGTTTGTTTTTCTACAACAAACACTTGAGAGTACTTTGGATTGGCATTATTAACGATTCCGCCAATCAGTCCCGATAGATAAAAGAAAATGCCCAACTCCAAACCAATCAGGTAAATACTGATGATAATTGCTGTCAGAATCCCAAAACTTTTCGATTTCTCGAACCGAATAAATTTATATGCAGTTTTTAGCATGACACATTAATTTAACTTTACCGTACATTCCAGTTTGGTTTCGATAAGCAATGGTTTTTTTATATCGCTCAGCAATACTTCAATTTCTCGTACGCGACGATCTTCCAAATCATTTCCACTATCTGAAAACAACGACTTTTTCTTCAGATTGGGGGAGATGCGCAAGATTTTGCCTTGTGCCACAGGAACACTGTCTCCAATAAAAGTTACGGAACAAAGCTGCCCCAATACAAGTTTCCCTGCAAACAATTCGTCAATCTCCGCCAGAACCATCAATGGTGCATCGGGCGCCATACGCCCGTATGTTTGGTAAACAGTAACTGCCTCTCCCAACTTTGGTGTAATATCTAAAACTGTTCCATCAATTGGTGCAGTAAGTTGTGTAAGGCTCAGGTTGTTTATTTTGGAAGCATGTTGCACAGACAGTTCTTGTAGTAGCGCTTGTTGACCATTTAAGTCACTTTCAAGTTTTTTCAATTGCAATACGCCTTGGTCGTAATTGTTTTGCAATTCACGCACTTTTTCTCCGCTTACAGCACCTACTGCAAAGAGTTCGCGCGAATCATTCAGTAAACGAAGGTTTTCTTTCAGCATTATTCGCTCACGTTCCACCATGTTATTTACCGATTGAACGTTACCTTGTTGTGAAGCAAGGCGCGAGTTGGCTTCTTTCACGGCAAAGGTAGCATCCGTGTTGTCCAACACAAGCAAGACATCGCCTTTTTTAACAATATCTCCCGTTTGCGCATTAATCTGCTTTACAATTCCTGAAACAGGTGCTGCCAAATCGCTAATACCACCTTGAGGGATCACTTTCCCGATACCCACAATGCTTGTTATGGAAGGCACAGACGTCGGTGCGTTTTTCTCTCCTTTATTGCTGCATGCAGACATCAGCAAAAACGTAATGGCTAACAAAAAAAGTTGTTTTTTCATCTTGTTTTTCTTGATTATATTTCATCTTCAATAGGTTCTTCACTAATCCTTCCTTCCGATACATAAATGGTTCGATCGGCATATTTATTTAGACGCATATCGTGTGTCACAATGATAACAGCTCTATTTTCACGTGAAAGGTCGCGCAACATCTCCATCACCTGTTTTGCACTAAATTGGTCTAACGATGCCGTAGGTTCGTCACACAACAGCAGTTGAGGATTGGTAATAAGCGAACGTGCAACAGCTATGCGTTGTTGTTGTCCACCACTCAGGTTTCGGGGAAGATTATCTTTTCTATCCTCCATGTTAAAGAGGCGAATAAGTTCCAGTGCCTGCTTTTTGGCATTTTTCTGGCTCATTCCCTGCAAAATGAGTGGTTGCATTACATTTTCGAGCGCGTTTAACGGTGCAAGCAAATTAAATCCTTGAAAGACAAAACCTATGTGTTGTAAACGCAACTTTGCCAATTTCTTTTCCGAAAGCTTGCTGACACAAGTGTCACCCACCCAAACATCACCAGCAGTTGGATAAATAACACATCCCAACAACGACAGCAGCGTAGTCTTGCCCGATCCCGAAGGACCAACAAGTAGCGTTATTTCTCCTGTGCGAAACTCCACCGTAGTTGGTTCCAGCGCCACAATAGTCGTATCGCCTGTTTTATACTCTTTTCCGGCATTCTTAAGACGAGCAGCAATATTCATAATTTTAATTTTTCTATACAAATTTAGACATTTACGGAATAGTATACAAACAAATATGTACATTTGTAAAAATAGAAATCTTTGCACGTAAAATCCATCAATAAAAGCCTTGTATTCGTTAGTTTATCAGGGATATAATTACTCTTTTTACTTTGAGAAGCAAATTAAAAATTGATACAAGACTATGAATTTTTCCACACCTTATTATGGAGCTAAATACTCGTTCCTCTAAATTCTATGCACTGGTTAATCTTTTGATTGATTGGGGGAAAATAGAAGCTTTAATCAATCGTTACCATACTAAAGGTAATACACTTAAAGGAGAAAAGCCTTATAGTGCTCTTTTGCTGTTCAAAATGTTACTGATGAGTCCACTCCGAAAAGTCAATCTCACTCATTTCCTCCCCTAAATCCCTGAAGGGGACTTTGGCAGAGTGCTGATTATTAGGCTTTTCCTCTTCAGGGATAAAGGGCAGAAAAAGTCTAATAATCAGTATTGGAATGTTTTGGAGTGGGCTCACTGGTAGGAATATAGAATGGACTGTCGGATGTTGAAACTGAAGACCACCCTAATGACTCTATTTCAGCCATGCGCTTTTGTGGTTTAGGCTTAGAGGATAAAGTTCCGGATCATAGTACTTTGAGTCGTTTTCACACTGCATTAACTAAATCAAAGAGAAAAAGTGTGTCAACAATATCTCCCAAGCATTTGTAATTCGTAATTCGTAATTTTTCCAATTTGCTGCCTATCTACTTATAAATCCTCCTCTCATTCAACGCCCGCTGATACTTCCTTGCATTGCGCAGATGTTCTGCATGTGTCGTAGAAAAATTATGTCGTCCCGACAAGTCATCTTTGGCTACCATAAACAAGTACTTATGATCTTGAGGCGAAAGAGTTGCATCAATTCCTTTAATGGAAGGAACTCGAATAGGTCCGGGTGGTAATCCATCATTCCGATAAGTATTGTAAGGCGATTCCACTTCCAGATGTTTATACAAAATGCGCCGCAACGAAAAATCGCCAACCGCAAACTTTACAGTGGGATCGGCTTCCAGTCGTTGACCACGTTTCAATCGATTCAAATAAAGACCTGCGACAGTGGAATATTCATCCGAATAAGTAGCTTCTTCTTCCACTATTGAAGCCAAGGTGGAGACTTCAAGAGGTGTTAAGCCAATTTGCTTAGCCTTAGCTTTTCTGCTCTCATTCCAAAATGTATTGTATTCTTTCTGCATTCGGGTAAGTAGTTTGTCCACGCTCGTATCCCAATAAACCTCGTAGGTGTTGGGAATAAACATAGCTACTACCGTGTTGGTGTCGAAACCAAGTTCTTCCACTTTCTTCTCATCTTTCAGTGCTGTTAACAACGCTAAGCTATCTACCATCAATTGATTGGAGATACGCCCTGCCAGATTTTCTTTGGTTCGCATATTGTTGAAAGTCAGTTTCACTGCCGTTTGATTCCCGGAACGCAACATGCGTATAATTTTCGGCATGGTCATACCATCTTTAATGGCATATCTTCCAGATTTTATGCTTTGCGGATAGTTCATTCGCTCCGCTATCATTTCAAATACTTTATCGGATGGCAGATCCACCTTTTCCTTTATCTGTGCAGCCACTTCATCATATTTAGTTGATGGTTCAATATAAATGTAGGCGATTTCTGTCAATTCAAGTGGCTTGAATACCGTGGTTCGGATGTAATATCCAATGATAATGGCTATCACTGCCAATGCAGCAACAATGTATATAAAAACTTTAAGTAGTTTATGTTTGCTCTTTACCATAAGTTTAAATTATTTTTTCTCTAATCTTGAAGGAGTTGGTTATCGTTTAAAAAAGCTATAAGGATATGAGCCCTTCGAGGTCTTTATAATGTATCGAATGCAAATATAAATAATATACCTCTATATTATCTCTTCATTTATATTTACATGCGAAAAATAGTTTGGACTTATCAATAAATTCTCATAAAAAAGGATTACGTTAAAATATTCATTCCTTTTCTTTGACAAGTCAGAAACAAACTTGTATATTTGCACCCGAAATTATTTCAGCATTCAACAACGAATTGAAGGAAGTGTGGGTGAGTGGCTGAAACCACAAGTTTGCTAAACTTGCGTACGGGCAACTGTACCGAGGGTTCGAATCCCTCCGCTTCCGCCAGAGAAAGATAAAAGGTGTAAATTGAGTCGGTATAGACTTTATTTACACCTTTTTTTATTTGTGTTTGTGGTGTGTAGCATGCGATCTGTTTTGTGTTATACGTTGTGCAATTATTAAATGAATAAGCCTTACTAACAGTCACATATAGATTTCGCATGCAACAACTGATAAGAAAACCATACTATATTATCCACTCAAGATACTCTTTAATTACAGGTAACAGCGATACATTATGTTGCTATTATTCAAAGGAAAGGAGCAAAAGAGACGTTTCTTCCAATTTTATTCCTATTTTTACAACTTCATAAAAACAATTTATTTACTGACGTAGTTTTTCAAACAATTGTTTATATTCTTAGCTGTTGACACGGAGTTGCAATTAAAATAATATACATATACAGATGAACCATTTATCAAACCGAATACTATCTCTTTCCGAATCGGAAACGCTGGTGATGTCACAAAAAAGCTCTGAGCTGAAAGCTCAGGGAATTGATGTAATAAACCTGAGTGTGGGGGAACCCGATTTTGCTACGCCCAATCACATCAAAGAGGCTGCCAAAAAGGCGATAGACGATAATTTTACTTTCTATTCTCCCATTACCGGATTTCCCGATTTGAGAAAAGCTATTTCTGAAAAACTGAAAACGGAGAACAACTTAACCTATGCACTCGATCAAATTGTTTGTTCCAATGGCGCTAAACAATCTATTTGCAATGCAATTCTTGCTCTCATAAACAAAGGTGACGAAGTAATTATTCCGGCTCCTTATTGGGTGAGCTATCCTGAAATGGTGAAGTTGGCAGAGGGAGTTCCTGTTGTTGTAAGTGCGGGTATCGATCAAGATTTTAAAATTACGAGCAATCAATTAGAAAGTGCTATTACACTAAAAACAAAAGCAATCATATTGTGTTCGCCTTCCAATCCTACCGGTAGTGTTTACAGCAAAGCTGAATTAAAAGCATTGGCAGATGTGTTGGCTAAACATCCTAACATTTACATTATATCCGATGAAATTTATGAGCACATCAACTATATTGGCAGGCACGAAAGCATTGCTCAGTTTGAGGAGTTGACTGATAGGATGATTATCGTAAATGGCGTATCAAAATGTTATGCCATGACGGGATGGAGAATTGGTTGGATGGCTGCACCAAAGGCTATTGCAGCTGCGTGCTCCAAATTGCAAGGTCAATACACCAGCGGTCCGTGTTCGATATCTCAAAAGGCAGCCCAAGCTGCCTACGAAGGCAGTCAGGATGATGTAGAAACTATGCGTCAGGCATTTGAGAGAAGAAAAAAGTTAACGTTTGATCTGTTGTCCGATATTGACGGATTGGAAGTAAACAATCCCCAAGGAGCTTTTTATCTCTTCCCAAAATGCAGTTCGTTTTTTGGCAAATCATACAATGGACGTACAATCAATGATTCCGCCGATCTGGCTATTTATTTACTGGAAGAGGGCCATGTTGCCTGCGTTGCAGGCAATGCGTTTGGTGCTCCGGAATATATTAGACTATC
>JAQVGF010000085.1:2622-9057 GCA_028696875.1 Dysgonamonadaceae bacterium | reverse complement strand
ATAAAACTGATAGATAGCCTTTGTAGAGAAAAGGGCAAAAAGTGCATTTCGACTCCGCTCAATGCGAGAATTTCGACAAGCTCAATGTATCACGTTACTCTTGTTTTTTAAATCGTCAGTTACTTATGTAAATTCTTTGATTTAAGAAATGTTGAAAGGGTAGAAGTGTTGCTATTTCTTATCAAAAACTTAGGAAACAATCGTTTTCTGGCAGATATTAGATAAAGCCAAATAGCAAAAATATAGAAGCTCAAGCAGGATTGAAATGTATGATAGCAAAAATAAAAAATATTTATCCGCTATTTCTATTCTTTATTTTAGCACATATTCTTTCGCCCATTTTATATATTGTTCCCAATCATAGTCAGTGACGTCATGCTCACCAGTACGAATATGGTAAGCTATGCTGCTTTGGGTAGGATTATTTACAACGGGCATTTCTGAATTTGAAATTCCGCTTTTACCATACAATTCATAAACCGGAGTTGCATAATATGCAGAAAGAAATTCCCCTCGCGGATCTGCCCATTTATCATCTTCTGCACTTGCTACATACAAGGGACGTGGAGCAATCAATGCAAGCAGTTCATGTTGATCTACCGGTAACTGTTCCTCATTGTTATTGTATTTTTTAAAATTGTCGCAAAACCAATGTGGAAAACTATTGTTGATACGCCAAATAGTTTCTCCAAACTTTCGTTTCGAAAGTGCTGCTCCACCACAGCCCGAATTATTTGAAATAACGGCTGCAAAACGCTGATCAGTTGCACCTGCCCAAAGTGAAGTTTTGCCCAATCGTGAATGACCAAAAACAATCACTTTTGAAGCATCAATATCAGCATCTTTTTCAAAATAATCCATAGCACGACTCAATCCCCAACTCCAAGCAGCGATGCTGCCCCATTCATTGGATTTAGGCTTTTCTTGTCCTTTTGAATAAAAAAGCGAATGTATTCCGTCAGTCATATCGTTTTTGTCGGGATCAATCTCTCCATAATAAATGGTTGCCAAACCAAAACCGGAATCAATCATTTTCTCGATAGCCCATCGGTTTGTGCGTATTCCACGCGATTGTTCGGTAAGTTGATTATTGGTAATCCCAAAAGATTCGTTGTTTCTTGCCCAAGCATCTGAAATGATAATATTCGGGTCATCAGCAACAGTGTGATTTCCATAGAAATTATATCCAAGAAAGATGGGCGCTTTCTCAACATCTATTGGTAAGTATAACAGTATATTATAACTAAGTTCTTCACCATTCTTCGTAAAAGAAAGTTCGATTTGTTTTCTCTTTGCTTTTCCTCCAAGAGCATTTTCGCCTTGCTCTATTATTTTGAAAGATGTTATTGCTAAGTGGTCAGGAACTTCACCGTAAACGTTTTGAATAAAGAATTCAAGCAGCTCAGGACGGCGTTCATTTTCCCAATCGTTTATTGTTTTTACTTCTTTTCCATTAAATGTCACTAAAGGATTAGGCAGATCAAAAACGGGCACTTTGCTTTCGTCGTAATTGGGTTCAAACTCATTCTGCGCAGTAGAATATAGAGTAATAACAGTTAACATAAACAGGAAAATTATTTTTTTCATAGCATAATAATTTAATCTCAGAAATTAATATTTTTGCGACAATAATTCAATGTCTCAACATTCTAATTAAGGGATTCAATAAATTTACGACAACAGTTTCTTCACCGTTTCTGCTATCACTCGTCCATCGGCTCTTCCGGCTATATATTTATTGGCTGCGCTCATTACTTTTCCCATATCTTTGAGTGATGAAGAGCCCGTTTGCACAATAATTTCGCCAATAGCTCTGTCCAATTCCTCCTGAGAGAACTGTTCGGGCAGGTACTCTTTAAGTACTTCTATTTCTGACAATTCCTTTTCGGCCAATTCGGGTCTATTTTGCTCAGTAAATATTTCAGCGCTATCTTTACGCTGTTTCGCCATGCGTTGTAAAATGGCTGTTACCTGCTCTTTCGATAATGTATGCTCCGCATCCTTAGCTTTTGTGCTTTCCATGAAAGCTGTCTTTACACTTCGCAGGGTTTCAAGTCTTATTTTGTCCTTGGCCATCATGGCCGTTTTTATTTCCTGATCTATAGTTTCAAATAAGTTCATAGCTCAATATAATTATTTTGTTACAGAATATCAATTATCGAAAAGAGAAGAGGCCGGAGCGGACGATTCGCTGCGATAGTCGCGTGGATTAAAATCACGTGTTCTTTTAAAAACAGGGTTTTTCTCTAATGCTTCAATAATTTTATCATCGTTTAGTTCTTCCAGAGTCAAAATAAAAGGTTCGGGATGATAGTTGGTATTCGCTATATTTCGCAATCCTTCTTTTCCGTAATATTTCTCTATCAGTTGGCTATCTTTTTCTTCTTGAGCCTTTTGAGCATCTTCTTTTATTTTACGCTCAAGTTCCTCGGCTTTCGATTCCTCCAAATGTTTTTCTTTGATGCCCGGAACATTGGTAATATTGAAACCTGTAGCAAGCAATGTTATTTTCACATCCTCTCCAAGGTCTTCCTCAACAGCAGCACCCCAAATAACTTCTATCTCTTTTCCAAACTTCGACATAAATTCGTGAAATGCGTTCATTTCTTCCATCATTAAGGGAGTTGCTTCACTATACGCGATGTTTACCAAGATTTTTTTGGCGCTAAACACATCATTATTGTTGAGCAATGGCGAATGTAAAGCATCTTTAATAGCATCGTTAATTCTGTTATCCCCACTTCCGGTGCCACGACTCATAATAGCAACTCCGCCTTCTTTCAAGGTAGTGTTCACATCGGCAAAGTCAAGATTCACGTGGCCGTGTATTGTGATGATTTCAGCAATACTCTTTGCAGCAGTCGCCAATGTATCATCGGCTTTTGCAAATGCATTCATTATTGTTAAATCGGAATATATTTCGCGCAATCGTTCGTTGTTTATTACCAATAGTGCGTCCACATTGTTGGCAATTTCTTCCACTCCTTTCAGGGCTTGTACTATTTTGCGCGGACCTTCAAATACAAACGGTATGGTGACAATGCCAATGGTGAGTATGCCCAAATCTTTTGCAACTCGTGCAATAACGGGAGCTGCTCCGGTACCGGTGCCACCGCCCATTCCGGCAGTAATAAAAACCATGCGGGTGCCATCACTCAATAAATCTTGTATTAAGTCGATGCTCTCTTCTGCAGCTTTACGCGCTACTTCGGGCTTGTTTCCGGCACCTAAACCTCCTGTTGTAAGTTCTCCCAATTGAACTTTCACTGGAACGGGCGATTTTGATAACGCCTGATTGTCTGTGTTGCACAAAGCAAAAGAGACATCGTGAATTCCTTCATGAAACATATGGTTGACAGCATTGCTGCCACCTCCGCCTACTCCAATTACTTTTATGATTGCCTGCGTATGGTTTTTTAATTCAAATTGTAGAATATCTTCGTCCATTGTCATTTTCTTATAATTAAACTACTCCCGTATGTACATACATCAATTGTCGTCGTCATCGTCCTCATCATCAAACATTCCTCCAAGCATATTTTCCATTTTAGTGAAAAATCCTCCTCTTTTCTTGCCTCCTTGTTTGGGTTTTCTTACCGATTTCGGCTTCTGCTTTTCGGTTTCTTCCTGCCATATCTCTTCTTCAATCAATTGTTCTTCACAGTTTTCCCATCCATAGAGCAGTAGTCCTAAAGCTTGAGTAAACGACGGGTCGTTTGCCAATTCAGGAAAGTTGTTCACGGAGGTTTTCTTTGCCGATGCATTTCTGATCGGCATATTGAGATTCTCTTTCAAAAACAAATTCAAGTTTTTTAGTTCCGATGCACCTCCTGTAATCACCAAACCTGCCCCTAATTGATCTTGATAACCCGACAGCTTAATCTGCTCTTTAATATTATCTACAATCTCCTGCATGCGCAGCATAATCACCTGATTAAGCATCGGCAGGTCGATGTCGGGTTTTGAAGTAAAAGAATTAAAAAATCCCGTTTCGGATGCTTCGTAGGTTTTACCAAATTTTGTTTTATATGTCTCGGCATCGCTCTCAATAAAATTAAGGTCGCAAATATCGCGTGTAATTGTGGCTCCACCAAAGGGTATCACAACCATATAGCGCAGCTTTCCGCCTTTATAAATAGAGAGCGATGTGGTGCCGGCTCCAAAATCAATGTATGCACAGCCCAGTTCTTTCTCGTTTTCGTTCAACGCTATATCAGCTCCCGCCAACGGGCCCATCACATAACCGGCAATTTCTAAATTGGCCTTCTCCGTAATACTTTTTTCAATATTGGTTATGATGTTTGGTCTGCCAACAATCATTTGATAATTAGCTTGAATCTCGGTAGCTGTTACTCCAACGGGTTGAGGTTCGGCTTTTCCATTGATAATATATTCCACATCTGCAATATCATATCGCTTGCTCATTTCGGGCATAAATTTTTCTGCCTCTTTGTGCATTTGATCAATCACACTTTCGGTAACAATGCCCGATGACGAAAGCTGCTTATTTACCGTGTGTGTAACAGCATAAAGCGATTGTCCGGCAATTGAAACATATACTTTCCCTATTTTGCGTTGCAATTTGTTTTCCAACAATGTAATAAGTTTTCTAACTTTTGCCCCTGTCTCTTCTATGTTGTAGACCAATCCGCGCCTTATGCAGCGATTAGACGAAATGGTTTCGTATGCAATAACAGAAATTACATTGTCATCGTTTTTACGACCCACAATACCTGTTATTTTTGATGTGCCTAAGTCTATGGCAGCAATAAATCCTGATTGATTCATGTATATATTGATATTTTGAGCTGTTTAATTTATTGAAACAATTAATATTCCGTTCTGTTTAATTTGTCGAAAATCGGCTGCAGTTGTCGTGAATTATTTCAGCGTACAGACAACTTGGTTGTTATATTCTAAATTAACCTCTGAATATCGATTCCAACCCACTGTATTCAGTCCTTTTTCAATAAAAAGAGTTAGTTTATTCAGTTTTTCCTCATAATCATCAAGCGACCCCAGCGTTACTTTAAAATCACCGGCACGAGGAATTAGCTGCACTTTCTGATTTGAACCTACCACAATTTGCTCGATCCAAGCATCCCATTTCGGATTTTTTGAAACAAACATCACAAAATCGTATAATTCATTTTTGGCAAGTTCCTCCGTTATGTATCCGGTTGCTACAGGCAAATATACTGTATAATGTTGTGACAGTGGCATTCTTTCGCGCTCAGAATCGATATAATAACTTCCCTCTGTGTGCGATATAACGCGCATCACCGGGTTGCGTTGCTTGATGCTTGCAACAATGCTTCCATCTTGTGTGGCATATACCTCAACCGATTTAACCAGCTTGTTAGTAAGAATTGCCTCTTCCATTTCAAGAGTATTGATGGATGAAAAAGGCTTATCTTTTGGATGCAGTTTCTCTTTGTTGAGCAAACTTTCAATATCTTTGGTTTGAATAAACTTCTTGTCGAGACTATCTTTTACCAATACGATGAATTTTTTGCACACTTTATCCTGCGAGTTATCTTTGAAATAAAAAGCGGTAAACACTAAATATCCCAACAATAACAAAATAGCGAACAGTAAAAGGATCCTCTTCATTTTATTTCAAAAAATTCATACAAATATACCTTTTCTATTTCTAAATGAGAAATTGCAACTGAACTATTTAATTTATTATCGTATATTCGGGAGTTGGGGAGTCGTAGATCGACACAAGGAATTCGGAATTAAGATATAGTGGTGTGGTATTTAACTCTCGTATTTTCGCAATTGCAATTTCGTGATTTTGGTTTTTCGTGATTTCGTTTTCTTACCAAAAGTAAACTTTAGTGGTAAGTGGTAAGTAGTAAATGGAGTAAACATCTTTTAATAAGGTAATAAGGTTGAAAGAAGATGTTGATTACATGGGTACTAAGTTTTTCACGATTCTTAACCGAACATCAAGTGTAATAACACAAAAATTAAAAGCTTACGCCCTTTCAGGGCTTTTTACTGTGCAACATTCAGATACATAGGGCGTTGCCCTATGATATTGTCTTGCGCTCTTAGAGCTATGGGTATAAAAACTGAGATTTTAATAGTATATGTATATATATCTTTGAAAAATCACAAAAGATATAGGGCAACGCCCTAATAGAACTTAGCACAGGGCAACGTCCTGTGTATGTGCGTATTGCTGGTTCAGAAGCTCTGAAAGAGCGAAAGATTCTTTTATGAAATACCATAAATCTGAATATATTATTTAGTCAGAAAACTTTAGTTATATAGTAGGTCTAAATATAAATTAAAATAAGGTTTTTTGAATACAATAGGAATTCAATAATCGGAAATCGGAATTAGTCATTTGTAATTCAGTAAATAGTAAGTGGTTCATTATCAATCTCTATATCGGCTACCTCAAACCCCATATTTCATATTTCA
>JAQVGF010000085.1:0-2522 GCA_028696875.1 Dysgonamonadaceae bacterium | reverse complement strand
TTCATTCTTCATTCTCCATACCCCAAACCACATACCCCTACTTCTCCCGATACAAATCCTCAATATCGGGCAACAATGTCTCAATATCTCCTGCACCAAGCGTTACCAATACCTCCGGTTTTTTATCTTTCAAAATACCTATCAGCTCATTCTTAGTACATAATATTTTATTTTTGATGCTTACTTTATCAAAGATCAACTGTGACGACACTCCCTCAATGGGTTCTTCGCGTGCCGGATAGATATCAAGCAAAATCAATTCATCAAGAAGCGAAAGACTTTTAGCAAATTCATTTGCAAAGTCGCGGGTGCGACTATAAAGGTGTGGTTGGAAAATACCGGTGATTTTCTTATTATCATAGAGCTTTTTAATAGAGTAGATGGATGCTGCGAGTTCATCGGGATGATGCGCATAATCATCTATCAGCACCACATTGTCTGATTTGTAACGAACATCGAATCTCCTTTTTGCTCCCATATATCCCAACAGTGCCGACTTTATTTCATGAGCCCGTGCCCCGCTCAGCCATGCAGCGGCTGAGGCAACAACAGCATTCTCTACATTTATCAATATAGGCACACCTAACTCAATATTCTTTATTTTACCTTCGGGATAAATAAAATCGAACAATAAAGTGCCGTTACCAATACGTACATTATCTGCATGAAAATCTCCTTCAGTAAGAGAATAACTATATTGTTTTACGGAAGAATGACATTGAGGAATAACAGGGATATCTTTTTTCATAATCAAATACCCATCTTCTCGGATTAGCTCTGTAAACTTCTCGAAGCTTTCGCGATATTTCGCAGCATTTTGATAGATATCTAAATGATCGGGATTGGCCGAAGTGATGATGGCTATCCAAGGATGTAACCAATGAAAAGAACGATCGTATTCGTCTGCCTCAATCACCGTAATCTCGCTTTCTTTGGAAAGCAACAAATTGCTTTTGTAGTTTTTGAGTATCCCACCCAAAAAAGCACTGCAATCTACTTCCGATTGACGTAAAATGTAGGCAATCATGCTACTCACAGTGGTTTTACCGTGTGTGCCGGCACAACAAATGGCATTGCTCAGTTTGGTAATCTCGCCCAACACCTGAGCACGCTTCATCACTGTAAATCCTTTTTGATTGAAATAAACAAATTCCGAATTTGTTGTCGGCACTGCGGGTGTGTATACCACTAAAGTGGTGAGAATATTTAAAAATTGTGGTGATATGCGCTGTACATTATCTTCGTAGTGGATAATTGCGCCCTCCTCTTCCAAATCTTTACTTAGCTTAGTGGAGGTGCGATCATATCCACCCACTATTTTTTTCTTTGCCAAAAAATAGCGCGCTAAATTGCTCATGCCAATACCGCCAATACCTATAAAATAGATGTGTGCGAAGCTGTCAATCACAGGTAACGCATGGTTTGACTGCGAGGCAAGTGTGTTTGATGTTGTCATGATTATGAGTTTTTGATGGTTACTAATTTCTCTATTTCATCCACAATTCGGTCGGCTGAATTGTGTTGAGCAAGCTCTGCAATATTCTTGCTTAAATCAGTCAGTTTCTTTTGGTCTTGCACCAATTTTAATGCTATGGCAAATAGTTGTTTTTCCGCCGTGTTATCCGGTACCAAAATGGCCGCATTTTTGTTTACCAACGCTAAGGCGTTTTGGGTCTGATGATCTTCTGCCACATTAGGAGAAGGGACCAATATTACGGGTTTACTTAGCAAGCTAAACTCCGAAATAGAGCCTGCTCCGGCACGCGATATTACTAAATCGGCAACGGAATATGCCAGATCCATGCGCGATACAAAATCGTAAAGTTTCACGTTGACGGGAATTTTGCCTTCTTCCGACAACTTCATCATATCTTTATAGTAATATTTTCCACACTGCCAGATAATTTGAACCTGTTCATTTTTGATTTCCGGGAAAGCTCGCACAATACTTTTATTAAGAGTGTGAGCCCCCAAACTTCCACCCAACATGAGAATAGTTTTTTTATCAAAATCGAGGTTAAAGAACTCATATCCTTCTCTCTTTTTCTGTTCAGTCACTATCAAGTCTTGCCGACAAGGATTTCCTGTGAGTACAATGCGTTCCTTCGGAAAAAATTTTTCCATCCCTTCGTATGCTACGCATATGGTGGTTGCCTTACGCCCCAACCATTTATTGGTCATTCCGGCATACGAGTTTTGTTCCTGAATCACAGTTGGAATGCGCTGCATGGTTGCTGCTCTCAATACAGGTGCGCTCGCATAACCTCCCACTCCAATTACGACATTAGGCTTGAACGATTTCACAATCTTTCGTGCACGCTTTAAGCTTTTAATCAACTTGATGACCACCGAAAAATTTCTCAACAAGTTTTTGCGTTCAAATCCGGCTACCGGTAACCCCACAATCTCATAACCAGCTGCCGGCACACGTTCCATCTCCATGCGATCCTCTGCACCTACAAATAAAATTACCGCTTGCGCCCATCGTTGTTTAATTGCATTGGCTATGGAGAGTGCGGGGA
>JAQVGF010000084.1 GCA_028696875.1 Dysgonamonadaceae bacterium | reverse complement strand
ATCATCACATCATCACATCACAGACCTCATACCATTCTATAATTGCTGATATGTATCCAATTCCGAATACCAAATATCGAGGACCTTTTCTATTGTTCCCTTTTCTCACAATCCCGGCCAATCCAATAAATTCTTCTCCTTCTCTACTACACGTTCTATTTCATCAGGTAGATTGTGAAAGAAATCAATTCCTGTTTTCTCTTCCAATTCTTCAACAGACATAGCATAGTTCTGCACATTGTAGGGTCTGCTATATGATTTATGTTCCAGCATAAATGCAATTGATTTATACGTAGAGCCTTTCTTAGCAAGAACTGCCATAAAATAATATTTTGGAATCGCTATTTTATTGTTCCCAATTGTTCCCATTACATTCTCATCATCAATTGTTCCTCCTTTTGCAACATAGAGTGTGTCTCTAATGGCACTCAGGCGGCCCCAACTGCGCACTTTGTCTTCTAAATCGGCCCATATTCCTCCATTAAAACTATTAATCTGTGGACTCATGTTAGAAAAGTAGAACGTTTGTTCATTAGCAGGTATAGAGTAGAGTCTGTCGGCAGAAGCTACTAAATGACCTCTATCATATCCGGAGCCACGATAATCGTCAAAGTTATCAGTATACCTCAAAAGTGATGGGTCGGCCGCCCATGCATCGCTTCGCTTTGTGTTCGATTCTGCTGTTTTGTCGTAAAACGTGAACGCAACCCATCGTGTGTGATGTGAGGCGTAATTATACTCAAAACTATAGTTCAAAGTGGGTTCTCCCACATTATCCATTGCATAATGCACAACGTAAGCTGCTTTGTCATCGATAAAGTCTTTCGACAATCGGGGCATTTCTATTCTGTGAGCTTCTTTAACCGGATAATAGAGCTCCTCTTCATCAAATTCGTTTTGTGTAAACTCAATGGTCTTTTTTTCTGTTCCAACAGAAACATCAAACTTACCGGTTCTTTGTCCATCATCGTTTTCAGTTACCTTTAGAACTACTGTTTGGCTTCCTTGTCCGGCAATAGAAGAGAAAGAATACCAATTATCAGAGGCTGGTTGTTCAATTTTCCAACTGCCTGTTGTGGTTATTCTAAGAAAAAACTCACCTCCTTTATAGTTAATTTTTTCATCGATAACCAGATCCACTTCTAATGCTTTGGTGTCAACATCGGAGTCACTATTACACGCATTAAAGAAGAGTCCAAAAGAGAGCAAAATTAATAAACTCAGATAGTTTTTTTTCATCATAATAATATCGCCAGATTAGAAAAAAAGAACGAAGAGAATATTATCTCCCCGCTCTTGATTGATTGCTTTATAAATGAATAAAGGGTTGTTATTCAATTGTTATGTCGTCAATGAGAAGGTCGTAAGCAGCAGTTTTACCTACCTTAAGTGCAAATAAATTATCACCCTGTGTTGAGTTTATATTATTTGCTATTGTGCTTATGTCAAGAGTTACTTGAATCCATTCTCCATTTGTATCAATACCTCCTTTTGCATAACTATTAGAATCCGTAGGGTCTAATACTTGATGAGAATTATAAGGAACATAGTCATCCATATTATAACACTTATAGTCTGTACCCATAGTATTTCCAGTGCCTACATATACATTCATCGATAGAGATTTAGCAGAAGTACCTTTTATCCAGAAGTTAATCTTTGTTTTGCCTGCCGCAGAAAATCCATCGGGAACAACGGCTGTAAATACATAATCATTTTTAGCATGCTGTCCTTCAAGCAGCATTGCGCCTGAACCATCTCTTCCTTCTGTTGCACTTTCTTTTCCGAAAGTTATTCCATAAGAGCTTAAAGCACTTGTAAATGTAGTCCAATTATTAAAATCCGATCCTGGAAACAATAATTTGTCCGTGGGAATAGTTTCTGCCCCTACTTGTGCTACAGCAATAGTTTTAGTAGTTGTTCCATCAGTAATTGTAATAGTAGCTGTTCTCTCATCAGCAGCATTGGCTGTTGCTGAAGCAGTTATCACTCCATCGTTTGAACCACTTGTGGGAGTAATTGTCAACCAAGTCTCGTCTGACGATACTGTCCAATCTACATTGGCAGTAATAGTGATTGTTTTGTCGCCACCTTCTTTTTCAAAAGTTATTACATTTACATCTGTTTCAATAGAGGGTACTACAAAACGCTCACCTGTCATATCAGCTAAATCATCCAATGATCTAATTAACAGTTGTGGGTTATTAAAAATACTTACAACTCCAATAAATGAGCCCATGCCTTCTTTCACATTTTCATCAGCAAAAGTAGCATCATCCCGAGTGTAAACAGCCACTTCTTTACTTTCTTCATTTGTAAGTGTTTGAGTTCCTTTGTATTTTGCAGGAACTTCTTTAAACTGTACGTTATTAACTTTTACCAGATCAGATTGATTTTTGCCATCAAGAATGTCTTGCAAAGTAACTACTTTTGGCTGCAGCGGAGTTGATGGTGTTTCCTCAACCATTTCAACTTTTTCAGTGCTCAATGAGTTACTCGCACCAATCTGAATTAATCCGTTATAAACAGTATGTTTTGTGTCTTTTACATTTACTTTTATTTTTGCTCCAAGAGGCATTTTAGTTAATATATTCTCTTTGTCAGACAAAGTCAATGCAATACCTGCTGTTTCATCTGCAAGGTATACCACAAAATCAGGGGTATTCTTTTCAGATGGGTTTAGAATTACCTCACCTTCAAGATAATTATCCTCTGTGTATGTTTCACCTTCAACTAAAGCAGCTCTGAAGTCTGCAACACTTATTTTAGTTCCTGTAATTGGTGGTACATCAGGAGTACAACGTGTTGATTCGTCGTTGCTCATTTCCGAAACATCATTTAAGTTGCGAATAGTTAGTTGCCAAGTTCCGTTAAACACTGACATAATTCCAACTATATGTCCATTTCCTTTTGGAAGAGCTTCGTCTTTAAATTTGGCATATTTTGTAGTTCTTGCGATAATATTGGCATTATTGCAATTTTCTAATGTGCGATTAGTGGCATTTTCCTCACCCTCATAATAATTAAGATTTTTGTAATCTTTAAACTGTACATCTTTAATTTTCACAAGAGTTGCATCGTATGCACCATCAAGAATTTCTTCAATAGTCAGCTCTTTCGGAGTAACATCTACATCCTTTGCTTGCACTTTTGCTACTGTAGTTGAAAAACCAAGCTGTACAGCTCCGGCATATTCAGAAACAACTGCACCTTCAAGATTAATGTTTACTTCGTCACCCATGTTAAACTCATGAATAGATTCAGTAACACGGAAAGCTAATCCTTTACCTGACTCGTCTTGAATAAACCCATTTCTAAGAGATGGACTGTTTCCTCCGACTCTATCGGAAATTACAACAGCTTTTAGCTTCAAAGGTTCTGCAATTGTCCATTCATCTTGTCCCTTATCAGCATACATGGCGCGAATTTCCTCGATAGTATTGTATTCAATAACCGAACCATCTTCACCTGCCTGAGTCACAGTTACAGTTTTTCTCTCTGTAGAAGCAATAATAGTAAAGAAACCTTCGCGAGCTCCTCCATCATTACTTTTTACGGTTACAGTTAACGTTGCTGTTCCTTCCAGCCCGCTGGTTGGAGTAACATCTATCCAGTCAGCATCATCTTCTATGGTGACTTTCCATTCTCTATTGGTTTTTATGTCAATAGTCTTTGAACCTGCATCTTTCTCAAATGCAATTTGCCCTTCGTCGGAAATGGTTAGTTGTGGTTCTGTAAAATCGTCATCGTCGTCACTACAATTTGTAAATAGAAACAAAGATGTGGCAAAAGCAAAAACTAATAAAGAGATGCTTTTCCAAATTTGTTGTTTTTTTGTTTTCATAATTAAATCAATTTTGTGATTAAAAAAAATAGTTAAGATTAAAATCGTGGTTTATCAAGTTGCACATCGCTAATCTTCACAATAGTTAGCTGTGCGGTTTCATTGAAATACGTTAAGATTCCTGTTATGCTACCCGAACCTTGTGCCACTTTTGTTTCGGCAAAGCGAGCATATCCGCTTGTTCTGACCACCAATCGATTTCCTTTGTTATCAATAAGTGTACGATTCTGCGTAATATTGTTTTTACCATCGGCATAGCTCAATGAGAGTTCAGATGCTAAAAACTGAACATCTTCTATTTTAACGAGCATGTTGCTATATTGTTTCCTTAAAGTAGGTATAGTTAATGAGAGAGGCATGATAGGTGTTTCCATTCTTCCTTTTGTAATATAGTTTTCCATTACGGGGTAAGGAATAAAATCGTTTTCATAGTTCTTGTCAATAGGTATAGAACCAATACTCACTGTGCCACCATAAGCACCTAATTTCAAGTTGTTTGCGTGTAAATATACCACTCTGCCGGGTTTGTAATAGTTGTACAATCCCGATGAGTTTATTTTCACTTCAATTCCTGCAGTTTCGTCTTGTATCACCAGCGATTTGTATATATTCCCCTCTTTATCGCTCGATATTACTTTACCCGAAACTATAATGTCACTCTCTATCACTTTACCTCCTCGGGTGTACATCGATTTCAATTGATCTATTGTGTGTGTAGTAGTAATATCGGTAGCACCAATTTCTTCAGGCGGATTGTCATAATCATTGTAGTCACATCCTTGCAGAAGGATCAACAAGAAAAATGAACCTATTAAATAATGAGTTATCTTATTCATAATTGTATGCTTTTATTAAAATCTAAAGTTAATGTTGAAGAAAAAGTTACGCCCAAACATATAGAAATATCTTTTGTCGAAGGGACGGCGCAATTCATTTGTATCTCTATCTACATTTACGCGTAATTGTTCGTATCCTCCACTCTTCATATCTTTTCTATCGAGTAGGTTATTAGCACTGATATTGATGCCTAAAAAATATTTATATTGAATACGATAAGAAAGTCCTGCAAATGCGTCAAGTGTAAAACCCGAACCAAATCTTTCTTGATCTATGTATTCAGGGTCTAATTGTTGACGAGCTCTATCTGTGCGTAACACAGGATTCATGCTGATGTAAGAATTACCAAAATAATTTCCTTTTATACCAATAAACCAATAATTGGGCGAATTGTAAGAAATGCCTAAGCTTCCCACTGACATGGGAGTGCCTTCTACTCTAAAGTCTTTCCAGTATACTTTAGCTTCTTCCAATATCTCCTCAGTGTTATCAACAGTTTGAACATAGTTGGGATTAGATGCATATTTATATTCTCCATATCCAAGCATACCTTCGGCGGTGAATGTTGGCGATAGTTTTAATTCTACCCCCAACTCTACACCCATGTGATCCTTATCAATATTAGTCATCATATAGTTCCCAAATGATCTGTAATAATCGTCATAAAAACTCATGATATTTGTTTGATCCATGATTCGTGTGTAATAGGCCGTTACTCGTCCTTTTGCGAACGGTGATCGTATCAAGTAATTAATATCTGCACTTGCAATTTTTTCGGTTTTCAAATTGTCAACAAGTGTATTGCGCGTACGTGGCGAAATAAATGCATCTTTGAAGTTAGGAGCGTTTTCAATGTAACCCGCATTTGCAGTCAGATAGTGTCGTCCCGATATTTTATATGTTCCACCAATTTTACCAGCGAACTCTGTGAAAGATTTCTTTTCAGAATCGCCATAAGAGTTGTCAGGGAAAAGTCCTTTTTGGTAATTTCCCGTTCTATAAAAAGAGGAGTTGCCAATTTCAAAACCGGCATAAGCATCCACTTTAAAAAGATTGGCGGTAGCTGTAGCCCAAAGTTTGTAGTCTTGGATGTGAGCATCATAGTTGTGGCTATACGTATCGCCTTCTCTTACTATACGATTTGGGTTGCGCAAGTCACTCTGAATAATATCTTTATCGTAAGCAAAATCTCTTTCTGCAAACTGATCAATATCTAACCAATAATCGCCGCCCAGCAAATCTTTTATCTTATTGAAGTTTGCAGTTGTATTTTTGCGATAGTTGATACCCGCATCTAATTTAATAATCTCTGTCAGTTTTGTATTAAATACCATGGCTGCATTTATCTGCTTCTGATCGTTGCGACGGTCTTCAATCACATATTTAGAACGTTTACCTTGTGCTAAAATGTTTCCATTTTCATCGGTAATAGTTTCGTCGTTTTCGTAATTCACATTGTACAGTCTATCCCAATTGATGTAACGTGTGTTCGGATCGGAATACCACATTTCGCGCACTTCGTTACCTTGGTCAAACTTACCTTCGTTATCGTAATAGCTGGGCAAGTTACGATAATAATCGGGACGAGGATCGGGAGCATCATACCAGTTCATGGCAGAGTATCCATTATATCCAAATCTATATCCTATTGAAGTAGTCAGCTTTGTATCTACATTGAAATCCCAATAATGATTGAGCAGCATTATGGGTTCGTGATTATCTCTCACTCTGGCATTACGCCACTTTTCTCCGTTTTGATAACCTATATTAGAGTTATAAAAGTTGGACCCTACCAAATCATATACCTCCTGAGTAGAACCATTAGGGACACCACGTTCGGTGGGAGTCCCCACTGCTGTGAAAGCAACTGAATGTTTTTCGTTAAGCTTTTTTTCTAAAGCCAAGAAATATCCCCATGCATCATAAAAGACACCATTTACATAACCTCCTTCTCCCCATCTACGAGAAACAGAAAGAGCCAACGACCAGCCATTGTCCATAATGCCTGTGGCATGAGTAACCATTGCCCTGTTAGTATAGGTGCGATTGCTCATTGAATAAGTTAAGCGTGAGCCAGGTCTAAATTTAGATGCTCTGGTTATTATATTAGTCACTCCTCCAAGATTACCGAAAGCAAAGTTTCCGGTTTCCAATCCAAAATAGTTTTCTTGGTTTCGAGTTGCATCATTTACTCCACCCCAAAGTGACCATATTACATTCCCGGAAGACATGTCGTTCATTTTTAGTCCATTCAAATATACATCTGAATATTTACCTTCATATCCTCTTTGTCTAAATCGCACAGGACTCAATGAATAGGAGGCAACATTATTAAAGACATCTCGTGATGAAGTTAACAATGGGGCAATATCTTGAATATTGCTCTCCATATCCAATTCCAAATCCATCACCATCAAATCGGACAAACCACGACTTTGTGAAGGTTTCAATTTTATTGTACCTAAATCGAGACCGGGTGAAATAATTTCTTCTTCAATAATCAGACTTTCGTATCCCGAGGCAATAAATTGAATGGAATGTATTCCTTCTGTTAAATCATTGAAAACAAAAGCTCCATCCATTCCATTTTCGATAGGATTGGGATAATCAGAAACAATTATAGTTACGAAGGAAACCGGCTCGTCTGTAGATTCATCGGTTACAATACCTTTCAGGTATAAATTTTGAGATATAACTGGCAAAATCCCGAGTATCCACAACGAGATAACTCCAATGATACGTGATAGTTTACTCATAATATTTTAAATATGCAGGTTAATAAAAAAATTCAAGTTAAACATTTATGCTTTTTATCTATCATACAGATTGCACGATTTAGCATTAAGATTAAACGTTTGTGATTTTTTCTTAGAGATACGAAAGTACAAATTTTTATTTGAAAAAAGTGCTTGTTTCGGAAAATAAATTCCTATGTTTGTTAAAAATACATACCTTACAATTAAAAATGAACTCTATTATGAAAAAACAAATCGCATTAATTTTTACGATAACCTTTATTTTTTGCCTGTCGGTTTTTGCACAAACCAAGAAACAGTATATACGACTATCAGCAGCTTTCTACAATGTTGAGAACTTATTCGACACCATTAATCAACCCGATGTGATAGACGAGGAGTTTACTCCCGAAGGTCTGAACAAATGGAACACAGAAAAATATAACCGAAAGTTAGAAAACCTCTCTTATGTTATTTCACAAGTAGGCTCAAAAGGTGGTCCCGAGATTTTAGGTTTAGCAGAAGTTGAAAACCGCGGGGTGATAGAGGATTTAATAAATATGCCTTTGCTCAAAGACAAAGGATATGGCATAGCTCACTTCGACTCGCCCGACAGACGGGGAGTAGATGTTGGTTTAATCTATGTGAAAGATGTGTTTCAGCTTACAGAAAGTTTCCCTCATCCGGTGATTTTGCCAAATGGATATCCTACACGCGATGTTTTAAGAGCCTCCGGTTATATTGATGGAGAGTTATTCCATTTTTTGGTAGCCCATTGGCCTTCTCGCTCAGGTGGTGAAGCGGCATCGATGCCAAAACGAATGGCTGCTGCTAAAGTAATGCGAGATGTTAGCGACTCACTACTGACCATAAATAAAGATGCAAATATTGTTTTGATGGGCGACTTTAACGACGACCCTGTAAGCAAGAGTGTGAAAGATGGATTGAAAATAAAAGAATCTCCAAAAAATCTCAAGTACAACGATTTGTTTACTCCCATGCTTAAGCTATATAAAGAAGGCGTGGGTACATTGGCCTATCGCGATGTCTGGAATCTCTTTGACATTTTGGTTGTAAATGGCAATTTGGTAGGAAAAGATTACAGCACGTTTAAAATTTACACCGATCCAAGAACAAAAAACAGTGCTTTTGTTTTCAATAAAGAGTTCTTGTTGCAAAGCGATGGTCCGTTTAAAAACTATCCTTACAGAACCATTGTAGGAGGCGAATATCATGGTGGATATAGTGATCATTTTCCGGTGTATATGTATTTAGTGAAAGAGGTGGGGAATTAAGAGTGAAGAGTTAAAGGTTGAGAGTTGATGACACTGAGGTAATTAGGCGTTAGATATTGGGTGTTAGCTGTTAGCAAGTAGATAGGGGACTTTGGCTGAGTACTGATTATTTCGTTTTTTCGTGATTTTGTGATTTCGGTTTTTCGTTGTTTTGCTGTTTCGCACCCGATTTACGAATAGCGATGATTACCACAAACTTTTGACAATTCCAGATTTTTGTCCCAAAAATAATATCCTGTATCTAAAAATTGCATTTTGCCATTCGATAGTCGGGGTTTAATGAAATTCGAGACTCCAAGTTTCGAGTCTCGAGCCTCGAATTCCGATTTCTTTTGCATTCAAGAAAAAACCTTATTTGTATTTGTATTCAGACCTTAGTAACCGCTGATTAACCTCCTACCCTCAA
>JAQVGF010000083.1:3557-9159 GCA_028696875.1 Dysgonamonadaceae bacterium | reverse complement strand
GATGTGTTGATGTGTTGATGTGATGATGTGATGATGTGGGGATGTGATGATGTGATGATGAGTGTTGAGAGATGGATTTTTTGTGATGTGGTTGTGGCTGCTCGCCAGGTTTGCAAGACTGGTTGGACGGCACTTAAATTAAAAATGCGTGAGCCAGGCGTTATTTTTTCCATGTGCTATATGGAGTTTTGACCAACATCGAGTTGTAGTAGCGGATATCGTGCGTTACCTCTTTACCCAGCCAATCGGGTTTTTCAAATACCTCGTCTTCCGATTGTAGTTCCACTTCTGCGACCAAAAGTCCCTCATTGCTTCCGTAAAATTCATCTACTTCGAATATATGGCTTCCTACTTGTACCAAATAGCGTGTTTTTTCGATAATCTCTTTTTCGCAAAACGTAAGCATATCTTCGGCATCTGAGACTGGAATCTCTTTTTCCCACTCATAGCGCGTGAGTCCTACGCCTGAAACGGTGCTTTTGATAGTTAGATAAGCAGTGTCTCCTTTAATTCGGATGCGCACCACACGTTTGGGAACAGACGAAAGATATCCTTGAACTATGCGCCAATGGGTAAAAGCTTTGGTTTTAAACTCACCCTTAACTAAAAACTTGCGCTCTATTTCGTAATTCATATTAAAGTGTTGTTTAGTATCTGTAAGAAAATTCTTGCCTCTCTTCTTAAATATTTACACTTGTTTTTTATCGCAGATTTAGCTGAATCATTGTCTCTATCATAGCATAAACAGTTGTGAGCAGTAAAAAAAGCGGCAGCCGCAGAGACTACCGCTGTATAAGTGTTATTTTAACAAGTTCCTTTAATAATCTATTTTAAATCTATAAGGCTCTTGCCTGTCATATCAGCTGGCTGCTTTACTCCCATCAGTTGCAGTAACGATGGAGCCACATCAGCCAAAACACCATCCTTTACTGTACCCTTACGATCCGTAACCCATATAAATGGAACCGGATTCAGCGAGTGAGCTGTATTTGGTGAGCCGTCGGCGTTAACCGCATTGTCGGCATTGCCGTGGTCGGCAATAATGATAGCCTCGTAGCCATTGGCTTTTGCAGCTTCTACAACACTTTCCAAACAACTGTCTACAGCGACAACTGCTTTTTGTATGGCTTTGTAAACCCCGGTGTGACCAACCATATCGCAATTGGCAAAGTTTAAGACTATCATATCGTACTTTTTGGTGTTCAGTTCTGCCACCACTTTGTCCTTCACTTCAAAGGCACTCATCTCGGGTTGTAAATCGTAAGTAGCTACTTTAGGAGAGTTCACCATAATGCGATCTTCACCTTCAAAAACAGCCTCGCGTCCGCCTGAAAAGAAAAAGGTTACGTGTGGGTATTTCTCTGTTTCTGCAATCCGCAGTTGCTTTAAGCCTAGATTGGCCACTACTTCACCAATGGTATTTTGTACGTTGTCTTTATCAAAAAGAACGTGCATACTCTTAAAAGTAGCATCATATGGCGTCATGGTAACATAATGCAGCGGGATGGTTTTCATTCCATACTCCGGCATATCCTGTTGGGTTAGGGCAATGGTTAATTCTTTGGCTCTATCGTTTCGGAAATTGAAAAACACCACCACATCACCCTCTTCGATATTTCCTACCGGCTTGCCATCGGTATCTACATGCACGATAGGTTTCATAAATTCGTCGGTTGTTCCTGCATCGTACGATGCCTGTATGTCACCTATTATATCTTTTGTTGTAGATTTGCCATTGCCCGCAACCAGTGCGTCATAGGCAATTTTAATCCGTTCCCAGCGCTTGTCGCGATCCATGGCATAATACCTACCGGTAACGGTAGCTACCTTTCCAACAGTCTTTTCCATATGAGCCAGCAGTTCGCCCATAAAGCCTTTGCCACTCTTGGGATCTGTATCGCGACCGTCCATAAAGGCATGCACAAAAACATCACTTAAACCATAGTCCTGAGCAACACTAATTAATTTATGGAGATGTGCCTGACTACTATGTACTCCGCCGTTCGACACCAAACCCAGTAAATGAACTTTTTTGCCATTCTCTTTGGCATAGTTATATGCTTTGACCAATTCTTCATTTTTAGCGATGGAGCCATCGGTACAGGCGCGGTTTATTTTTACCAAATCTTGATAGACCACCCTGCCGGCTCCAATATTTAAATGACCAACTTCCGAGTTACCCATCTGTCCATCCGGTAATCCAACGTGCTCACCCGAAGCATACAACTGAGAGTTGGGATAGCTTTTTATTAAGCTGTCATAATACGGTGTTTCTACAGATGAAATTACATCTGATTCTGATTTGTCACCAATTCCCCATCCATCAAGGATAACGTGGATCGTTTTTTTATTTATGTTCATATATTTAGATTTTATTCTGTTTAGTTTGTGATATGAGCCCACTCCGAAACATTCCAATTGCTGATTATTAGCCCTTTTCTACTCTTTGTCCCTACGAGGGAAAAGCCAAAGAATCAGGACTCAGCCAAAGAAAGAGGATTTAGGGGGCAGAAAGTATGGTGATTGACTTTTCGGAGTGGACTAAAAATTGGGTGATTAAATTTCATTTTCTAAACTCTAATTTCTACTCTTAAATCTTTAATCTCTATTTTTTGGTTCCCAGTCCGTAGTTCCTAATCTCCAGTTCTCGCTTCATACCTCAACACACACCTCAAACCTCAAACCACACAACTCTAAATTTTCAACTTTTAATTTTCAACTTTTAATTTTTAACTTTTAATTCTCATCTCAATACCACTCCATATTATCATACTGACTACTACGTTGATCGTATTTAAGGTCTTGCAGCAACGATGATTTAGCTCGGATGATGAAGTTGTACGATTTGTATGGGCCTATCGGGATGAAACTTGCCGACATTGTCCAGCAATGCAAATCACGTGTCAAGGTACAATTTACGTAAGTAAATTTATTCAAATCAAAATTGTAGTCGGTATTAAAAGTAAAGTTCCAATTCTTTGTAGGTTGTAACGATCCGCTAATTCCCAAGCTATGAGTAAGCTTTCCTTTGTATTCTTTTTTGTCGAAATCGAAATCACCATATCCATAGCGCAACGAGTAATTGAACGATAAGTTCCAGTTAACTCCCGTACGCATATATCCATATCGGTCATATTCCTGAGAATCGGTTTCGTCTTGTTGGAACATACTTCTGGGTTCACCCCGAGGATTTTCATAATCGGGATCTTTCCCCAAGCTGCCATCATCAATTTGGCCGTCCGGCAAACCGTCTGATTCATTTTCGTTGTCACCGCCTTCTTTTTTTCCAAACAAATTGGCAAAAGTATCTTGATTGATGGAGTAAGCAAACGATGTTCCCGTGCTATATAGTTTTCCAAATCCTTTCCCATTTAAAATCCGCAATTTATCTACATGAATGGGGCGTCCGTTCTCGTTTACTTCGTATAGATAGGGATCCCACGTTGCATTGAGACTTAAGGTATACGATTTTGATAATTTCAACCGCATGTTTGTATTGATCATACTCCACTTCATGGAGTCTGCCATCATGTTGTAACTGAAGTTGATACCAAGGTCATCTATCAGACTCACTTTTTTATAACCTGTTGTATCCTTTTCGGAGCGAAGCTTCATTTCCAGATTGTTTTTAAAGTCGAAACCGATGTTACCTTGTGCGCCTTGCGAGGGAGCACCAAACATCATGCGCGAATAGGGAGAGTAGGTGTATTCCATATCTTCTCCATATTCGTTTCTGTAGTTGTAGGTTTCATAATAATTATAGCGTGGAGCACCGAAATCCGGACTGTAACTAATGCTTATACTGGGCGAAAATACATGACGAATTGCTTGCACTTTATCGCCAAACATCTTCAAGGGAGTGTACATTCCATACAGTTTTGTATTCACGCTGAGCGATGTATTATAATCATAAACTCGGTTGAAACCATAAATGGTATCGGACACCACATGCTTTTGTGCAATTGGGTCCCATTGCTGAATCTCTTTTCCGCTATACCACCGCTCGTTGTAATTGAACGATGGAGATATATTGATGTAATCCATCAACGTAAACGTTGCACTAATCGGGATGCTGTGGCGCATACCATTTTGCCAATCCTTGATGATATTGGCTTGCATAAACTCATTTTCTTTTGTTTGAATGGAATTTCTAAACTCGCCCGAATAGCTCATCGATATTTTTTCGTACCACCGTTCTTCCCCAATTGCATCCTTTCGTTTTAAAGGATAGATACGACTCATATTAGCCGATAAATTGGGTAAGGTAGCAGAAATGGTGGAATCTCGCGAAACTTGATTCACACTTGCTGATGCCGACAGGTTCCAAGGAGAATTGGGGAAGCGTTGCGTGAGGTTCACTGTTGAACTCTTGGTATTGTTTGTAGCTTGACGGCTGTAGCGAGTATTTAAATTACGTTGATTGTACGAACTTGTAGAGTAGTTTACGCTGGCAGACAGCGTGCGATACATATTCGCTTTTGGATCTTGGGAGTGAGTCCAACTTACTCTGAAATCGGTTGAGGCTGAATAATCCGGCATGCCTTTTTCTCCTAAAATAGTTTTCATATAATAGGCATTTAAGTTTCCGGAAAACTTATATCTTTTTCGATAATTGGACTGCACTCCGGCTCCCCATGTCCCTTTGGTGTATATCTCTCCGGTTAGGGCTAAGTCGATGTAATCACTCAGTGCAAAATAATACCCTCCGTTGTGTAGATAGAAACCTCGCTCCATCTCGTCTCCGTAGGAAGGCATAATAATTCCCGAAGAGTATGTTTCGTTAAACGGAAAAAACGCAAAAGGCAGTACAAGAGGAAAGAGTGGAACATCAGCAACTACCAGCCATGCCGGTCCGGTAACGACATCTTTTCCCGGACGAACTTTAGCTTTCGATAGATTGAGATAAAAGTGTGGATGATCGTGCAAATCGCACGTCGTATATTTTGCGTTGAGCATATAAAACGAGTTATCGGTATTCTTCTTTGCTTGATTTGCAACGATATAACCCTCTCCTTGCTCTGTTACGACATTCGAAATATAGGCTTTCTCCGTTTTGAAATTATAGCGTACATTCTTCATCTCATACTGTGTGCCTTTATCTTCGAAAATAGGATAACCAAATTCTTTGCCAACGGAATCTAACCCAAAAGTAGCTCCAATCAAACTGCTATCCATGTTCATGGTAATATTTTCGCCTTTAATGGCAATGTCTTGATATTTGACCTCTGCGTCGCCATAGAGAAAACCTTTGTTGTCTTTTGTGAAAACAATTGAATCTTGAGCCGAATAGTTTACGGTACTTTCAATTTGTTCTTTCTTCTTTGGGATGGTATCTGTGTTGTTAACCGAGAGCGTGTCAGTTTTTGTAGTGTCAGCCGGAATAATTTGTTGAGGCAGTTGTGGATTTGACACAGGTATTGTGTCAGCTCCTGTGGTCTCAGTCTGAGAAAGAGAGAGAGTAACATTCGCAAAGAACGTTATAAAAGATATTATACAGACTAAGAAGTGTTTCATCTATTAACTTTGGCGCAGCATCGTATTGTCACGCAAAACTAATCAATTAAGCAGTAACTACAACAAAAAATATAAAAATAAAACTTAA
>JAQVGF010000083.1:0-3457 GCA_028696875.1 Dysgonamonadaceae bacterium | reverse complement strand
ATATTGGCAATGGAGATGATATCCGCAAAAACACCTGCAGCTGTAACCGCTGCTCCGGCTCCATAGCCTTTTATCACCATTGGATGTTCATTGTATCTTTCGGTAGTAATCATAATAATATTGTTGCTTCCTTCCAAATCGTAGAATGGATGACCTCTTTCCACTTCGTGCAATGCTACTTTGCAATTGCATCTGTCAGCTTTCCCGTTATCGTAGGTTGCAACCAGTCGAAGTCGTTTCCCTTCAAGTTCCAATTTTTTGCGTCTTTCCTCAAAGCTTTCATCCATTTCAGAAATGGTTTCCCAAAACTCATCAATTGTTCTCTCGAAATATTTCTGAGGAATCAATGGAATTTTTGTAACATCGCTCTGTTCAATTTTTCCTCCCGCTTCGCGGGAAAGGATTACCAGCTTCCGTACCACATCCAACCCACTTAAATCCGTTCTCGGATCCGGTTCAGCAAAGTTTGCTTCCACAGACATTTTAATTGCTTTACTAAATGGAATCTCTTCGCTCAATGTATTAAAAATATAATTGAGAGTACCTGAAAGAACTGCTTCCAGCTTAATAATTTTGTCGCCGGAGTTAGTCAGCGAATTCATGGTGTTGATAATGGGTAATCCTGCGCCAACGTTGGTTTCGAATAGAAATTTCACACCGTTCACACGTGCCGTATCTTTCAGCTTGCTATAGTTCTCAAAAGAAGACGATGCAGCAATTTTGTTGGCAGTTACTATCGACACATTGTGCGACATCAACTCTTTGTACATTTCGGAAATATCCTCACTGGCGGTGCAATCAACAAATACAGAATTAAAGATATTCATCTCAAATATTTTGTTGTGAATCGTTTCAGGTGAGCTTTTAACTCCATTTGTCATCAAATTAGTGTAATAATCATCCAGTGCCAACCCTTCCCGATTGAATAAAGCCTTGCGCCCATTGGCAATTCCAACCACATTCATCAGAAGCTTGTTTTGTTCCTTCAACGTCTCTTTTTGTCGGCTAATTTGATTGAGCAATTTGCTGGCAACATTTCCTGTTCCAATAATAAATAGATTAAGCTCCTGATAGGGCGAAAGGAAAAATGAATCGTGAGTCACATTGAGTGCTTTCCGAAGATTCTCTTTTTTGATTACGCACGAAATATTTGTTTCCGACGCTCCTTGTGTCAATGCCATCATGCTGATACCACTTCTACCCAGCGCACCGCAAAACTTTCCGGCAACGCCGGGAACATTTTTCATGTTCTGTCCCACAATGGCAATAGTAGAAAGGTTGTATTCTACCGTAATTTCGTTGATGCTTCCCATTGCAATTTCGTGAGCGAACTCTTCGCTCAATACCTTTTGAGATATAGCTGCATCGGGAGTGCTGACACCAATTGAGGTGCTGTTTTCGGACGATGCCTGAGAAACGAGAAACACGCTGATTCCGTTCAATGCCAACGTTCGGAATATTCGGTGATTTACACCAATAATTCCCACCATTCCTAACCCTTGAATAGTAATAAGGGCTGTATCGTTGATTGACGAGATACCTTTTATAACTTTCCCGTTATCTTTCGATTGCTTATTCAGAATAAGTGTTCCTTTGGAAGTTGTGTTGAAGCTGTTTCGCACCCGGATGGGTATATTTTTATGATACACCGGGAAAATGGTGGGAGGATAAATTACTTTTGCACCAAAATTACTAAGCTCAATGGCTTCAATGTATGACAACTCTTCTATAACATAGGCTGAATCGATAATTTTTGGATCGGCCGTCATAAATCCATCCACATCGGTCCAAATTTCCAGTACCGATGCATCTAAAGCAGCGGCTATGAGTGATGCGGTGTAGTCGGACCCACCACGCCCTAAATTAGTAATGTCGTTTTCGTCCCTGCTGGAAGCAATAAATCCGGGAACAATAGCAACGCCATCTACATGGTTCAGGTATTCCTTAATGAGTTTGTTGGAAAGCGGAATATCAGGAATGTGTTTGTTAAACTGCCGGGTAGTTTTAATAAATTGAGTGGAGTCGTAAAGTCTGGCATTAGGAATTATTTTGCTGATTATAAGACTCGAAAGACGCTCACCATAACTCACAATTTTATCGGATGTCTTTTGCGACAAATCACCAATGAGAAATACACCTCTTAAAATATTTTTCAAATCTTCGAGCAGAGGCATTATCTCGTCGTCTAACTCTCTTTTTGATCTGTCAGATTCAACAGATTTTTCAATAATGTCGGTATGCAGATTCTGAATCATACTGAAGACCATTTCGTGTTTTTTATCAGCACGAAGTGCATATTCAGCAGCTTGCAAAAGCATCTCGGTTACGCCGTATAAGGCAGAAACTACAATTACCACAGGTTGAGTTTCCTCTGCAATTATATCTTTTACTTTATCAATACCTTCGGAAGTTCCAAGAGAAATTCCGCCAAATTTCATGACTTTCATTTTATTGTGAAACGATTAATCGTTTTCTTTTTTATTAAATTAATGTATGGAGTGAGTAATTTTTGTATGTTTTGCTGCAGCAAAACATAATAGCCTTTGTTCGGCACTCGGTAAGTGAAGTTATAGTTATTTATCCCCGTGCGGGGGCATGAGGTAAGATGAGGAGTATGTAGAATATATATAGTTCATACTTTAGGACAAATAATATCTGCAGAAAAAACTATTTTTGCTGTTTTCTTACATTTGACTTTACAAAGATAAAGCTTTTATCAATAAATAGTAGAAAAATGATACAAAAAATAGAGAAAAGATTAAACTCTTTAAAAAAAACCCGATACTGAGCCATCTTTTATATTAAAACCGGCCTTTGGCATCATCCCTAATTACAACATCTTCTTCCATATTTCCATATTTTCTAATTTGTCGTATCAAACTGAATCGGCGTAATCTTCACCCACAAACATCGGTTTTTCCCCACCTTCAACATTGCTCATTATCACGACAGAACTATCCGATTGATTTTTGTCTCCTTTTCTAACCCAATCCTTCCTCTACCTACCTCGTTTGTTCCGATGACATAACTGGAAGAGGTAGTTGATTAAATGTTTGTAACAATACAATCAACCTTTATGTAGCATTGATTATCAATTTAATCGCGCTATTTTTGATGCTTTTTATAGCCGTCGGTTTCAACCGACGGATATAAGAATTGCACGGAACTGGCTTTAGCCACATTATCAAAATCTTTGTTCAAGATCGAATGAAATGTGCTTAGGGATTGTGCCGAAATAACTTGACGCTTTAAACGTGCTCTTTTGTCCTTTAACTTCCTTGAAAATTCATTGAATAGCCCGCTATTCGCAGAATTTTCAAGTCGTTAACGAATAAAATAGCTTCGTTTCAAACAGTCAACTTATTTCATTACAAACCCTTAGATCCAATAACAGATGCACAAACTTTAATCGCTTCACACCTATGGAATAAAATCGTAGACTTGAATGCAAAGCATT
>JAQVGF010000082.1 GCA_028696875.1 Dysgonamonadaceae bacterium | reverse complement strand
TGATGTGGTGATGTGATATATTTTAATCAAAGGAGTCCACTCCGAAAACCCTCAAATGCTGATTATTAGTCTTTTTCTGCCCTTTGTCCCTGAAGGGAAAAACCTAATAATCAGTACTCTGCTAAAATCCCCTCGTAAGGATTTAGGGGCGGGAATGAGTGAAATTGACTTTTCGGAGTAGACTTATCAAAACATATTTTTAAGAAGGAGATCAATCAATCATGGCTAATGATAATTACGCAAAAAATGGACCTTTAATAGACAAAGGCTTTAGCGCTGCAATTTATAGTGCCTCAAGCAATACTATTGATGCAGTGTATGTTGATGCTGCCACTCGTTTGGGTGAATTATTGGCAAAAAATAAGATTACGTGCATCAACGGCGGTGGAAACTTAGGATTGATGGGCGCTATTATCGATTCCGTTTTGTTGCACGGAGGTAAAGTGAAAGGTGTAATCCCGCAGTTTATGGTAGATTCAGGATGGAGTCATCAGGAGCTAACCGAGCAAATTGTAACCTCAACGATGCATGAACGCAAACAAAAAATGGCTGAACTCTCCGATGCCGTTATTGCAATGCCGGGTGGAGTGGGGACGCTGGAAGAGTTGTTGGAAATAATTACTTGGAAACAATTGGGACTTTACAAACATCCCATTATCATTCTTAACATCAACAATTATTACAAACCGCTTCTGGAGATGTTCGAGAATATGATTGAAGAAAACTTTATGCACAAACGCTACCGTAATTTGTGGCGTGTTGTTGACACGCCCGAAGAAGCAATTGCAGCACTGCATGAGCAAACTCCCCGATTTTCGCACATGACGAAGTTCGAAAAGGCTTAATTTTTATCTCAACCCCTCTATTTAATTACCATTAAGTGATCTACTTGCTACCACAAAACTCCGACTCGATTCCTTTTTTTCTAAAAAGGGAAGTTTTTACTGCCCCGATAGACTCTTTGCCGGCTAACGAGTTTTTGTCGTATCAGTTTTTGCCATTAGATTCACTGAATCTATCATACAATGTAGATGCATTCAACCACGAAGCCATTTTTGCAGGCTTGCCTGCCATGGTGCGCCCGTTTATGGAACAATACGAGAGCACTCTCTTTTTAATTTTCACTTTTTGCTTTGTATTAACTGCTCTGATTTTTAGAAGAAGCGGTCGGGCTCTTGTCAGTAGTTTTGGGTTTTTATTTACAGCGGGTAACCGCAACAAAAACTTGTTGAACCAATCAGTTACCACCTCAGATGCCTGGGGGCAGATGTTTTTTATTTTCCAAACACTCCTTCTCTATTCTATACTTTTCTTCGACTTGGCTTTGAAGGAAACAGCACCTTTTTCACTTGCAAATGAATATTTTCAACTGTTTGCACTAATTTTTGCTGCTCTGTTTTTGTTTATGTTTAGCAAATATATAGTGTATCGAGTAATGGGAACAATTTTTATTGATTCAATATCAAACAATATCATTAATGTCTATTTGTGGATTATATATCTCTCCGGAATATTGAGTTTCATCCCTTTAGCTGCATATATTTATATTCCTGAGGTAAAAATATTTGCTCTTATTTTAATTTTTGCTATTTTTCTATTGGGTCGTATCATTGTTTTTATCAAAGCCTATTCTCTATTCGTTAAATCGCACATTGGTATTCTCTATTTTTTTGTGTACCTTTGCGGAGTTGAAATAATGCCCTATTTTTTAATGTATAAGGCAATTATGTTCATCCAATAAATTTAGCGTTATTATATCATCCACAAGATTTTATGAGCTTGAAAGTAAAGAAGATACTTGTCTCACAACCAAAACCTACAAACGAAAAATCGCCCTATTTCGAAATAGCGGAAAAATTTCATGTAGATATAACATTTCGTCCTTTTATAAAAGTTGAACGGTTATCTCTAAAAGAGTTTAGACAGCAGCGGATTCAGATTTTGGATTTTAGCGCTATCGTTTTCACAGCACGCACTGCGGTCGATAACTTTTTTTCGCTTTGCGAAGAGTTACGCATCACAATGCCTGAGTCAATGAAATATTTCTGTGTGTCAGAAGTAATTGCACTTTACCTGCAGAAATATATTGTCTATCGTAAGAGGAAAATATTTTTCAGCCAAACTGGTAAGATTGAGGGACTTGCAAATGCGTTTACAAAACACAACAAGGAAAATTTCCTGCTTCCCGTATCGGAACAGCACAACGAAGATGTTCAAAACTTCTTAGATAAAAAGAAACTCAATTATTCCAAAAGCATCATGTATCGTACTGTTAGTAACGATTTTGAAGAAGGGGAGAAGTTAGATTACGACATGCTCATTTTCTTTAGTCCGCTGGGTGTAACATCTTTGATGAAAAACTTCCCGGATTTTAAGCAGGAAGGGATAGCGGTGGGATGTTTCGGAACCTCAACAGCTAAAGCTCTTGTTGATTTAGGATTAACGGTGGATTGTCAAGCACCTCTTCCCGGTATACCTTCCATGACCGGAGCGTTGGAAGAGTTCCTGAGCGAGAACCACAAAAAACATAACAAGGAATAATTTTTTGTACGCTCAATTCTTTCTCAAAAGAGTTCTCGTTGCGCTTGTTTTTAATTATATAACATCCTGATTTCGGTTTCAAACCTAAAAATAACTATTTTTGTAGGAGATGTTCTTCTGCAAATAAGCTTCGCATCTATATGAAAGAGACCGGAAAACAATTTACTTTCTCCAAAAATGAACGCATAACAGGAACAAAAAGAATAGATGCTCTTTTTATTCACGGGAAAGGGTTTATATGTTATCCGTTGCGGATTATCTATTTGTTGCAAGAACAAAAAAATGAAGCCGGTTGTTCTGTATTAATAAGTGTTCCGAAGAAAAGAATAAAAAAGGCGACACAGCGCAATCGCATCAAAAGATTGATTCGCGAGTCGTATCGATTGAATAAGAAATTAATAGATAACACCGAGTTAGGCGAAAGATCCCTGAAAATTGCGTTTATCTACGTAAAAGAGAATGAATCCGATCTGCCGGAGATTCAAAAAGCAATGCAGAAAGCATTGATCAAAATAACAGAGCAGATCAAAAAAAGAGAAGAAAGTGAATAAATTATCAAAGGTTGGCGGGAAAATATTGATAGCCCCAATTGTCTTTTACCGCTACGCTATTTCTCCACTGAAACCTCAAACATGTCGCTACACACCAACATGTTCGCAGTACGCGATTGAAGCAATTAAAAAACACGGACCTTTTAAAGGTTCTTTTTTAGCTGCTAAACGCATCGGGCGTTGCCATCCGTGGGGCGGACATGGGTATGACCCTGTGCCGTAAGGAGAAAGCTTTCTTTCTTTCCTTCTCCCGATAATCGATTTTCCATGAAGTTTTACGATATACATACGCATCAAATTCCATCAGAAAATTCTGACCAGACGTGCATTCTTGACGTCAATCCCAAAGATTTCGAAGCAGCAAAGTCTACTTATAAAAAACAATACTTTTCGTGCGGCATCCATCCTTGGTATTCCGAAGATAGTGCATCTCAGTTTTTGCATCTTTCCAATATTGCATCCGATCCCAAAATTGTTGCTATTGGAGAAACCGGTTTAGATAAAATAAAAGGACCATCTTTCGATGTACAAATTCCCCTGTTTAAACGCCACATTGAACTCTCGGAACTAGTAGAGAAACCGCTTATTATACATGCTGTGAAAGCATGGGAAGAGCTCTACCATATTCGTAAAGAATTTTCTCCAACGCAACCATGGATAATTCATGGTTTTAGGGGCAATCCTCAAATTACGCAGCAAATGGCAAAAGCCGGCTTTATGTTTTCGATTGGCAAAAGATTTAACCCGGACTCTTTGAAATATATTCCAACTAAATCTCTTTTTTTGGAAACAGATGAGAAAGAAATTGATATAATGGAGGTTTACGAACAAGTAGCTCTGGCAATGAATTGGGACATGAAAGATTTAACTGCTCTGATTGAAGGGAATGTGAGAAGGATTTTTCCGGGGTTGTGAAAACTGGATGATGAGTCCATTTCGAAAAGTCTATTATTCTCTCGCAAAGGCGCGAAGTACGCAAAGAATCAAATTTAAAAACTATTCATGTCGCTGGCGCAGGTCTCCGATCTGTGCCTTTGTCTAATATCCTGCAATTATTTTTTATTCCACTGTTATTTCAATTGACAGTCCTAAAGCATTTGCAAGTAAAGCAAAATTCGACAACCTTATATCTTCTCCATTTTCAATTCGAGAAATATAAGGTCTTTTCTTACCAACCTTTTCTGCTAAATTCTCTTGAGTCATTTTCAATTCCTTTCTACGGTTTTTAATGATCTCGCCAAAATAATAAGCAAAAGCTTCTCTTCTGAATTGCTCGCGCTGTTCTGTACTCTCTTTTCCGTATCGTTCTGCAATAATATCTTTTGCTTTTCGTGATTTATCCATAACTATTTTCTTTTTAAATACTCCTTTAATATTTTTTCTGCTTGTTTTATCGCTCTATCGTAATCTTTGTTTGATTTTTTCTGAAACCCACAAAGACAAACAGCTTTAGTAGATTCTATAAAATTCAAATGATCTATAGCAAAAATTATAATTTAATATTCATTCCCTGCTTTAATTCGTAACTCATAGAATTGAGTTAATTGTAGTTTTTTTAGAAAGTTGGTGTTTATTATTCTTACTTCGCCGATAATCTCAATAAGCTGGAAGAACTTCAGAGCTACTCTGTCGTTTTGTTTATCTATAAATTTTAGACACTCTTCGTTATATATATTTCTCTCATATTACAAATGTAACGAATTAGTTACGATATTTGTTTCTCAAAATAAAATATTCAAGATATTTTATTTTGAGAAACAATGCAATTGTTTGAAATTAAGGTTCAGTGTTAAACCAAAAACCACAATTACGTAACCTTACATAACTGTGGTTTTGACTCTGAGTAACTAAACAAACACTTCTCTAAAGAGATTTTTTTATATCGATTTCAACCTAATTCCCAAATAAAAAGTCCGAGGCTGCGCAGGTCCATACATATAATCGCTGTCTCTGTTTTTATAGTTGTCCGAATCGGACTGAAAATAGTTGGTTATATTTTTTATTCCTCCAAATAGTTCAACATCTGTACTTACTGAGTTTACCGGAAGCGTATAAGCCATCTTCAAATTCAACTCTCCAAATTTTGGGGATTTTCTGTACTCGTTTGGAGCCCAATCTTCATTGGGAGAAAATTTTGCCAAAAGCATTGAACCTGTATAGATTCCACTTAACGATGTACTAAAACTTTCAGTAGGAGTTACCGTTAGAATGGCATAACCATACTGGTTCGGGCTACGCATAAATTCACGTTTACCTTCCGGTATTTCATCAAAATGAGTAATTGCCTCATTAAATTTGCTGCTTTGCACAGTATATCCGGCTTCAAGTTGTGCTTTTTTATTGTAATTGGCGCGAGCCTCAAACGTCACACCTTTTACAACTGCAGTTGGTCCATTTCGTTTTTCAAACAATTCTCCTCGATCATCCGATCCGGTAGGATGGAGATAAAATGCATCTTTCAACTGGGTATAAAACCCTTCTAAAGTAAAACCGAAAATGTATAGTTCCGTAGGTTTATCGAAGTTTATGGAGCCACTTAAACTATTGGAACGCTCTTCTTCTAAATCGGGATCTAATGTAATACGCGATACTCCACCACCTGCAAAAGCAATGTGAAGATCAGCATCGAATGCTTGTGGTGCACGAAAACCGGTTCCCCAAGTTGCTCTAAACTGGGTGTATTCTTTCAAGCGGTAGAGCAACGAAACGCGTGGACTCACAATTGCATAATCCAACAAGTTGTGCTTGTCGGCTCTTAGACCCGTAAGAAGAGTGAATTCGTTATTTATCTTCCAATCACTTTGCAGGAAAGCACCAAAGTTTTTAGTTTGTTGATCAATTTCATAATCATATTGTGGGATTGAATCCACCACTTCGTCATACACATATTCTATTCCGGCAGTCAATTGATTTGTGCCCGAAAAGAAATCTGTAAGTTTATGATTCATATTTACGCCACCTTGCAAAGTGGTATTATCTGTTTTCCCATAAGGCGGATCCGCCAAATGTTCCATCAATGCATCTTCAAACTCAGCTTCTGTTTCATATTCGTCTCTTTCAGGATACAAACCTGTATAATGATCGCGATCTGTTTTTTGCCCAGCTACATAAGCATTAATTGAGCTGAGATAATTATTGAAATCTATTTCATAATCCAATCCACCCATTAATATATGATGTATGCGCTCTTCCGATTGCTTTGCCAGATGCGCAAGTTTATCAATCATTTCTCCGCCGTATCTATATTCATAGAGGCTTGTGAAGCTCAACTCCAGTTTTTGATTATCCGCAGGTTTATAAAACAGATTGCCTCCAAACGAATTGTTTTTCAATTTGGGCAATTCGGAAAAATTGTCGCGTTCTTTCTTATAACTGCCATCAGACATGAGCGTTAAGCCTTTGTGATCATATTGTTCTCGTTCTCTATGACTTACAAACAAAACAGCACCTACAGTTCTTTTTTTATTTACCATGCTCACGTTTCCGTTCAACACATTGTCTGTTGCATCGCCATTGATGCTGTGTAGAGCGTAGCTCATATCGTAGGAGTTGCTTTGCGGAATTTGTGTAATAATATTCACAGTCCCTCCAATAGCACTTGACCCGTAAAGCGCAGATCCTCCGCCTCTAACCACTTCAATTCGCTCCACCATATTAGAGGGAATTTGCTCCATCCCATACAGTCCAATTAAAGGACTGAAAAGAGGTCGGCTATTAATCAATATTTGAGAATATCCGCCACCCAATCCATTCATTCGGAGTTGGGTGTAATTGCACGTTTGACAATCTGTCTCAACTCTTAAACCGGGTTGAAAATTAAGTCCTTCGCCTATGTTTGTTGCGTCAACCGCTTCCAATGTGTTTTTTCCTAAAACATTTACTATAACCGGAGCTTCAGTTCTGCGTTGGAACGTCTTTGTCCCAGTTATTACTATTTCATCCAATGCCATCAACTCTCTCTCAAGCTCAAAATTTACAGTAATGGTTTTGTTGGCCACGGCAACTATCTCTTTTTCCTGATCTTTATAGCCAATAAATTTTGCCACAAGCGTGTGCTTTCCTTCCGGCAAGTTTATCAGCATATAATGTCCGGTTTCATCTGTTGCTGTGCCATTCTTTTCACCTTTAACGTACACATGAGCATAAGGAACGTGTTCTCCATCCGCCTTCACATCACCAAACACATTGGCATCAGTAGCTTGTGCAAATACCGATACCGGAGCTGCAAAAGCAGCAATTATTAGTAGTAAAAATATAATTTTCTTCGTCATTTTCTCTTATTTTCTTATTTTTACGTAAATTTTGTTTGTAATCTTCTCGTTAAGTAGCAGTTTTTTCCCATCAACACTTATTTCTATCATTTTCATCTCGTCAAAATTATTTTCAATTCGTATGATCGAACCGATTGCAATTTTGTTGGAAGCGCAAAAATCAAAAAAATTGGGATTGGAACTAAATAGCCTTGTAACGATATACTCCTTTCCGGTATCTGTATCCGATAATAAAATGGTATCACTTTCCGGTTTAAACGTTCCTTCGCTACCCGGGATGGGATCTCCATGAGGATCTGAGGCAGGAAAATTGAGATAAAGGTCAATTTTATCTGCCAGAAAATCGGATGTTAAATGCTCCAATCGTTCCGCCTCTTCGTGAATTTCGTGAAGCGACAATCCGAGCGTTTGGTGCAAAAATGCTTCCCACAATCTGTGTTTACGCAATATGTTAAGCGCCAGTCTTTCTCCTTCCGGAGTGAGTGAGAGCTTTTGATATTTGGTGTAATTCACAAGTTGTTTTTGTGCAAGATTGCGTGCCATATCTGTTGTAGCCGCATTTGTAATGTTTAGCAATTTGGCTAACGTACCGGGACGTGTATCTTCGCCCATACGTTGTTCCTGCAAGTAAATAGTCTTTACAAAGTTTTCTATCGAAATGGACATGGTTGTGTTAATTTAAAATAGATATTTAAGCGAACTTAAATAATAGAACGTATCTACCTAAAAAAAGTTTTAGCAGTGAGGGGTTTATTTTATTATTCCGCCTAAAGAGCATTGTTCTCATTTGGTAAATGGAGTCATATATTTGGTATTGGTATAGAGCGGATTTTTACAAAAAAAAGCGAGGAGGAATTATTTTCCTTTGTTTTTTTAAAAGAACTGATAGATAATACTATTAAAATGGCATCTAATTTATTTTAAGAAAATTAGGGAGTGTTTTTGTTAATGTGATAAAGAAGAAAGGGTATGGAAAGCAATTCACATTTGGATAATAGCACCGCTGCCGCGCGATTGTATCGCGTGGTTTTACCGTACAGCCGTACTACTCCAAAGTTCAATCGGTTTATTATTATAAGACCAAAACTGGTAATTATTGACATTTGACTATTTGGCTGATTGTTTTTTTCTGAAACTTAATATAGGACTTAAATTACTTATCCAATCGGATGTAGGGTAGGTGTGGTTTCTATCATTTCCAAACATTGATTCAATGTTAAACCAGAGGCAACTTGAAACCATTTTCCCGTATATCTCATATATGAAATGTCAAATTTGTTCTTATTCATTATTTTCAATCTCACAAACTTTTCTTCAAATTCATCAGCAGTTCTATTTGGTTTTTCTGATTTATATTTTTCACAGAAGTATAAATAATCCCGATACCACTTTGTGTAAACATCTACCAGAAAGCTATATTCTTTATTAGGGTTTTCCTGCACGTAGTGAGATTTTAGTTTCTCTATCAATGGTTGACATTGACTTTCTATTCTGGTTTTTTCGTAATCTGTAAGTTTCATTATAATTGTCTTATTTCTTTTTGTGATTTTTGAAATACCAATTCTTAAAATGATTGATTATTTCTTTCTGTTTATTCGTCTCTTCTATTTCAATCAAATGAAGCGGGATTTTCTGAGTTGAACTTCCTGAAATCTTACAAAGACACTTTATTCCTTGTCTTGATTTATTTTCAATTATTTCAACTATTTCTATTTTGACCTTTTCCTTTCCAAACATTCCATTGGCAATAGTGTAGTGTCCAAATAATGGAAATTCTAATGTTTCATTTAAGTATTTGGCATATTTCTCAATATTCTCAA
>JAQVGF010000081.1 GCA_028696875.1 Dysgonamonadaceae bacterium | reverse complement strand
TTTTCCATTTAAAATACCCAAAAAACGGAATTATAGAATAGATAAGGAACAGTAGGGCAGTAGGATACAAACCTTTCCAAACATACAGTACGGTAGAAACTATATTCACCACAATCCACAACCACCATTGCTCAATATATTTATGCGCCAGCATCCACATGGCAAGTATGCTGAGCGATGTTGTGAAACTATCGCCATAGGGAACGGGGCTGTCCGTGAAACGGAGAAGAAGAAAGAGAATAAAGAAAAATAACCCGCTAAACAGTATCAGCAATCTGCCCAAATATTTGAGAGGAGTGTGAGATATGGCTATATCATCTGTTTCTTTCGATTTCTTTATCCAGATGTACCAACCGTAAATGCTTGCAAAAAAATAATACACGTAGATGCCCATATCGGCATAAAATTTACTTTGATAAAAAATAAATACATAAATTATTGGCATTATTACACCTACCGGCCAGAGCCAGATGTTTGCTTTGTATTCTAAATAGAGATAGGTTAGGCCAATTACAGCACCTATTATTTCAAGTAATTGCATTGGTTATTTATTTAGTTTTTGTAAAGAGATAATAGTTATGAGTTATGAGGTGTGAGTGATAAGTGATAAATTAAAAGTTAATATCAAATATCATCTAACCTCTACCATCTAATCCCGAATTTTAAATTAAAATCTCATTGTCACTCGCGCCATAAAATTGCGTGTAGCTTGTGGAAAGAGTCCTTTGTAAACATATTCTGTTCCATCGGATAACCGATCCGCACTTACCCATGCATTCGCAATATATTCTTTATCAAATAAGTTGTTTATCATAAACTGCAAATCGATATTGCCAAACTTTGACTTGTTAAACGTGTATCCTGCTGCAAAATTTGTTATAACGTATTCACTCAGCGAGTTCTCATTGTTCGATGTGTTATCGTAGTATTGTTTTCCCACATATTTCCTCATTAAGTTGAAAGATAAATTCTGTAACGGAGTATAAGTTATACTTACCATCCCAATTCCATTGGGCGAAAACGATATATCAGTCTTGTCAAACTCTTCACTATCTTGTCGAATAACCTTGTCGTAATATTGATCGTAAACATCATAATATGCGGTGTAGTCCTTTATAATGTTTTTGCTGAACGTGGCATTGGCATCGATTCTAAAGAATCGAGAAAGCGGAACTTGTGCTTCTAATTCAATTCCGGCGCGGTAACTATCTTTTACATTTTCCATAATTTTATATCCTGAGCTACTCAATTTGCCGGTTTGCACCATTTGATTGTTATAATCCATGTAGTATAAGTTGGCTGCAAGTTGCATTCCCTGGTTGTTTGTGTAACGATATCCTAACTCGTAGTCAATCATTTTTTCGGGTTCTATTGCTTTTGTTCCACCAAACTTTACTGCATCTTTCAGATCGGTACGCAATGGTTCGCGTTGACCAACAGCAACAGATGCATAAAACTGGTTGTTGTCATTAGGTTTGAAAAACACGCCACCTTTCGGGTTCATGAAACTATAGTAGTGATTGCTGGTTAGATCGGCCATATCATCATCCGTACCTTCCATTCTATAATCAATGTATCGGAATTGCACATCGCCATATAAAGATATTTTGTCATTCAGTTGATATTCTGCTTTTGTGAAAAAGCTGATCTCTTTTTTTACACCTTTGTTCCGATACCATTCGTAATTTTCCGGTATATTCTGATTATATTTTATCCACGGTAATTTTCCGTAATGGCTTCCATCGAAATCGCTCCAAAATCCACCAAATACAAGTTGCAAAGGATTAAGATTGTAGTTGAAAGAAAAATTTGCTACATAAAAGTCATTTGCAAGTAATTTTTGGCGAACCATATGCGAATTTTTGTACTCAACACCATCTACTTCTTGATTTTCCAGACCGTACTTTTCATATTTATCACCTTTTTTCCAATCGCTTCCGGAGCGATAATTTTCGTAATACCCATATCCATTGGTGTAATTTAAATTTACGTTTAAAGATAATTTACGAGTGAGTTCTCGGTTGAACATAAGTTGGAGTATATGCGAATAATAATTATCTGTATCGTTATCATAAAATCGAAGATTGTTTGCACTATCGTAATAAGCACCTGCAGAATTGAATCGACGACCAAATTCTTCAATTTGCTCGGGAGATGTTCCATTCCATGTAATGCCGGTGTGTTGAATACCATTGATGTAGTTGATGCGCAGAAGTTGCTTGACGCTATAATGCGAAAGTGATAAAAACAGATTGCTATGATCCACTTTCCCATTGCGTATATATCCGTCGCTCAATACTTTTGAATAACGAGCATCAACCGCAAAACCATTATTAAGTAAGCCGGTACCGGCTGCAAGCGATGATGAAAATGTATTATAACTTCCAACCGATGTAGATGCTGCTCCGTATGCATCGGAGCTTGCTCCAATGGTTTTGAGCGACATGCTTGCACCAAATGCAGCGGATCCATTGGTAGAAGTGCCCACGCCGCGTTGTACCTGAACGCTTTGAAGCGAACTGGAAAGATCGGGCAGGTTAACCCAATAAACTTCCTGAGTCTCCGGATTATTGAGCGGCATACCATTTAATGTAACATTTATGCGTGTTGCATCTGTTCCTCTTATTCGTAGCGATGTGTTGCCCACACCGGTTCCACCTTCAGTAACTGCAACCAATGAAGGGAGCGTTTGCAGTAATACAGGAATGTTTGTGGCTGCATTCTCCTTTTTCAACTGAGCTTCTGTGATGTTTGAATAAGAGAGAGGCGTGTTTTTTCCGGCACGAGTAGCCGAAACAACTATTTCGTCTAATTGAACATTTGATAAACTATCGGGCTCTGCTTGTGCCCAAATTTGAGTAGCGTGTAAAAAGAATAGCACAATAAGTGCCAAAAAAACCTTTTTCATTTTCAATTAATTTTGTGGATGCTCATAAAATAAGCATCATTTAGTGAAACAAAAAAGGGGTTGTTTTAAAGAGAAGAGTCCAAAAAAAAGCTTTGAGAGCTTTTTATTTTCCCTACGCCGGCATTATCCGGATCAGGTACATTGGGTTTGATCTCAGCCCGATTAGTTGGGCACCCCTGTTGAGATTGAAGGACAAAGATAGTGATTTTTTATTTATTCTGATCTATTTATCTTTTTTTAATCGATATACAGTGCATCCTACCATGGATTCATGATCTTTCACGTAATCGTTACATCTCTCATTCCTAAGATAATAGACAATAAGAAAATCGCCACTGGCAGCTACTGTAAAATATATTCCCAGCAGAAAAATAAGTATGTTTCCATTTATAAAAGCAATTATCAAAGGGAAAATTCCTAAAATTAGTGCGGGCATAATTGCTCCCAACAGGTAATATTTTAATTTCATGGGTACTTTGCAATGACAATAGGGAGTTAAATATTTCCACAAAACACCAAATTGTATGACCCGAAATCTCTCTTTGATGAACATTGCCCAGGTTAACCCGTGAATTAGTTCGTGTAATGCAATTCCTACCAGTGATATCAGAAAGAACAGCAACAGATCTTTTAAAAAAATCAAGACATTGAAGTTCGAAAAATAGGCAGAAAATTTATCAATATGCAAAAAAACAAAAGGCAGACCTATCGCCACACAAAGTATCACCAGCAAAGATATTGCTATCCGAGTTGCTTTTTTGATACTGAAAGATATCAACTCCTTCTGATAATTATCTTTTGTATCGTCTAAAAACATATGGAAAATGCGTTTTGTTGAATACGGAAAGTTAGTGTAAAATGTGAGAAATACCAAACAGAGCGAGGGAGGAGTGAGAGAAGATTGATTAGATTTAAATATGTTTTCACGAAATATGTTCCCACGCTTTTCAATCGAACATCAAGTGAAATAATCATTAGTTCATGCGTTTTATTTTTGTACTGTCCGACTTTCAATTTATTGAGTCCACCCTGAAAACACTTAATTGCTGATAATTGCCCTTTTTAGATCCTCTGTTCCTACGAGGGAAGAGCCTAATTATCAGCACTCAGCCAAAGTTTCCTTCAGGCAGGGAAATTTAGGGGTAAAAAGTAGGAAGTTTAACTTTTCGGAGTAAACTCAATTATCAATTATTATCCTCTATCCACGAGATAATTTTATCACTCATCGGATTTTCCTTTGGTGATACAAAATCAACTAATTTTCCTTCTTTATCAATCATATATTTCTGAAAATTCCAGGAAACCTCAGAGTCTGACACACCATTCATCGATTTGTGAGTAAGCCATTCGTAAACAGGAGATTGATTATCTCCTTTAGTACTTATTTTGCCCATCATTGGAAAGGTAACACCATAATTCTCTGTACAAAAGGCTTTAATCTCAGCGTTGCTGCCCGGCTCCTGATTCGCAAAGTCGTTGGCAGGAAATCCAATTACCATAAAATCGGAATCTTTGTATTTATCGTACAGTTCCTGCAGTTGCTCGTATTGAGGAGTAAAACCACATTTGGATGCCACATTCACTATTAATACTTTCTTACCTTTAAGTGAGGATAAATCGAAAGTATCTCCGTTTATATCCTCTACCTTAAACTGATGAATTGATTTTGTTTGAGCTTGTATCATAAATAGGGAGAATATTAAAAAACTGAATAAAAATATTTTCTTTTTCATTGTATCTGTGTTGTAATTGATTTTGTTTAATTTTTTAAAGTACGATACCTTAAGAACATAAACATCGTTCATGGCAATTGTGTTCAAATTTTCAAAAAAATCTATTTTCCTATAATTGATGAAACTCAATATTTCATATAGGACTGATAATCAAGAAGGAACTTTCATTAACTTCACTACAATGCAATATTTGAAAAGATTCATACAACTACCCATGTATAATAAAAAATAAGACCTTTTAAGCATGAAAATCATTTAAAGCAACACTTTTAAAAAGAGAATTCTCACAAAAGTAAATCCACAAAAATCATTTAAAGAAAAAATAGAGATATTAATAACACATTTAACATACAAATGTTTACAGTAGGTAGATCTTTCATCAATACATTTGTATACTAAATAGACAACATTACTATGATACAAATGTGTATTTGAAAATAACTATTGTTATTCATTGTGATTAACATCTGAGTATAAATCAATATTAGTAATATAAAATGTGATATATCAGTGAGTTAAATTTCTGATATAAAGTAGCAGGTTAGAAAGGTAAGAGAGGAGAAATTAGATCGGCTCTTAATCGTTAAATAGATATATATAGATATGATTATAAGTCTAGGAATGAGTTGATTATTCTTTTATTATAAAGAAATAGTTAATGGTAATTTTTTTTGTTATAAGCATGTTTACATCTGTTATACTACAAATGTTTATTTTGACGTACATTTGTAGTGAACAAATGTTTACAGCAGAAGTTTTCATTTGTGAATTTAGTTTCTTACATTTGTATTCTACATTTGTGGGTTATTATAATTTAGTTATTTAAACAATTCGGCATATGAAGGATAGAATTAAGAAAATAATGGACAATGAAGATTTGACTCCGGCGAAATTTGCGGATCAACTTCAAATAAACCGAGCTGTCATTTCTCATATATTGAATGATCGGAATAATCCGAGCTTGGATGTGGTACTTAAAATATTGTCGGAAAAAGATTATATCAATTCCGATTGGTTATTGAACGGAATTGGTTCAATGTACAAAGAAGGATATGATATTACTCCCAAAAGAGAAAAGGAACGAAGTTTATTCAATTTAGCTGATACATCCACGGTGGATAGTGAGGATGAATCCAAATATGCGAAGGAGAGTCAGGTTAGAAAACAGGAAAACGTTGGTAACACTACTGATAATCAACTTATAAATGCAACAAGCACAAAAGAAAAAAAAATCAAGCAGATAATTATCTACTATTCAGATAACACTTTTGAGTCTTTTACTCCCCATTAATTTTCTTTTTGTAACTTTGCAATAAAAAGCACTTCGTTGCTTTATACAATAATCAATATACGTTCGGATGAAACAAAAATTAGATTTCATAATTAACTCAAATGATGCTTTAAACAAGCAGATATTCTTACTTAAAGTTTCTCCCAAAAATGGTGCACCATTACCCGATATGTATCCGGGTCAATTTGTCCATTTATTGGTGCATGATTCCTCTTCTATTTTTCTGCGCAGGCCTTTATCAATAAATTATTTTGATAAAGAAAAAAATGAAATCTGGCTTTTGCTGTTAAGTGCAGGAGGCGGAACAAAAAGAATTTCGGAGATGAAAGCAGGTGAAAGTATAAATCTTATCTTTCCCTTAGGAAACTCTTTCTCCCTGCCAAAACCCAGACAAAAAATATTACTTATTGGTGGAGGGGTTGGTACAGCACCTTTGCTTTTCTTAGGGAAAAGACTTCTTTCAGAAGGTTTTGAACCCGAATTTTTATTAGGAGGAAGAACAGCTATTGATATTTCTCAATTGGAACATTTTGAAAGAACGGGAAAAGTTTATACAACAACCGAAGATGGAAGTTTGGGTGAAAAGGGATTAATTACACATCATCCCGTTTTAGAAGAAACAAAGTTTGACAAAATATATACGTGTGGACCAAGACCAATGATGGTTGCTATTGCTAAATATGCCGCACATAACGAAATAGACTGTGAAGTATCATTAGAAAATCATATGCCATGCGGTTTTGGAGCTTGTTTGTGTTGTGTCGAAAAAACCAAACGAGGAAATATTTGTGTTTGTACAGAAGGACCTGTTTTTAATATTAAAGAATTGAAATGGATAGATTAAAAGTAAACATAGGAAAACTGGAATTAAGAAATCCGGTAATGACAGCGTCCGGTACATTTGGATACGGAGATGAATTTACCGATTTTATTGATTTAAGCCGATTAGGCGGCATATTTGTGAAAGGCACAACATTGGAGCCGCGACAAGGAAACGACTATCCTCGCATGGCGGAAACCGCCTCAGGTATGCTTAATTCAGTTGGACTTCAGAATAAAGGTGTAGATTATTTTTTATCCGATATTTATCCTCGAATTAAAGAATATGATACACACATGATTGTAAATGTAAATGGATCAACCCTGGAAGATTATGTTGCATGTACGGAGGCATTAGCCGATTTGGATAAAATTCCCGCCATTGAACTCAATATTTCGTGTCCGAATGTGAAAGAAGGAGGAATGATCTTTGGTATATCGTGTACTTCGGCAGCAAACTTGGTGAAAGCGGTTCGCAAAGTCTATGATAAAACGTTGATTGTAAAATTATCTCCTAATGTTACGGATATAGCTGAAATTGCATTAGCCGTTGAAGCCGAAGGAGCAGATAGTGTTTCACTTGTAAACACTTTTTTGGGTATGGCAATTGACGCGGAAAAACGTAAACCTAAACTATCCACAGTAACGGGTGGACTCTCCGGACCGTGTATCAAACCTATCGCTTTGCGCATGGTGTGGCAGGTGTATAAAGCTGTAAAAATTCCCATAATCGGGATGGGTGGAATAAGTAACTGGAAAGATGCAATCGAATTTATTCTTGCCGGATCGCAGGCAATTCAAGTAGGAACATATAACTTTATCAATCCTACGGTTTCAGTAGAAATAGTGGATGGTATATTGGAATATATGGATAGGCACAACATTGATTCAATAAACGATTTGGTTGGGAAATTGGATTATTAGTTGTGGTTTGGGGTACGAGGTATGTGAGGTAGCCGATATAGAGATTAATAGTGAACTACTTACTACTTACATCTTACTGCTTACCGAATTACAAATGACTAATTACGAATTACGAATGAATGATCTCGATACACATTACAAGAATTAAGCATTGCACCAATGCTCCCTAATTCCGATTTTCATTTCCGAATCTCGAATCCCGACTTCCTTTTGCATTTAAAAAACCTTATTTGCATTTGTACTCTAAACCTACTATATAACTAAATATAACCGCCTGTATATCAGCATATTTTATTTACAAGTTATTCCTCTTGATGTTCGGTTGAAAATCGCGGGGGACTTAGTAACTGATAATAAATCAACTACCTCAACCTTATTAGCTTATTGAATGTTGTAACTATAGAGAACATAAAGGGAATTGTAAATTAATAATCATTGGATATAACTGTTTGCCTTTAGCGGAATACTTTTTGTCACCTCTAAATCACTAACACCTCTCATTTTTTAATATTATCGCAGTAAAACATTCCAAAAAGAATCGTTTATTGATTTTATTTTGACATAAAGAAAAAACATCTTACTTTTGTAAGCATTAAAAATAAAGATAACAAAGAATGTCAAAACTAACTATACCCAAAAACTACGCACCAATAATAGATTTGAAACAAACGGAACTTGGTATTAAAAGTATCAAAGATTTCTTTCAGACCAATTTATCCTCTGAATTGCGCTTGCGCAGAGTAACTGCACCACTTTTTGTTGAAAAAGGAACCGGTATTAACGATGATTTAACGGGTGTAGAACGCCCCGTACAATTTTCCATTAAAGATATGAATAATGTTAGTGCAGAAATTGTGCATTCATTGGCCAAATGGAAACGGTTGACTTTGGCCGAGTACGAAATTGAAGAAGGCTACGGTATTTACACCGATATGAACGCCATACGGGCAGATGAAGAGTTGGGTAACCTCCACTCTTTGTATGTAGATCAATGGGATTGGGAATTAGTAATCAGTGAAGAACAACGGACAATTAGTTTTCTCAAAGAAATTGTAGTTCGTATTTACGACTCGGTACTTCGCACGGAATACATGGTTTACGAATTGTTTCCTGCAATAAAACCCATTTTACCCAGAAAAATTAAATTTATTTATGCCGAAGAATTATTGCGAAAATATCCCGGTTTAGATTGCAAGGAAAGGGAGGATGCAATTTGCAAAGAGTTTGGTGCTGTATTTATTATGGGAATAGGTGCAAATCTTTCAAATGGTGAACCACACGATTTACGTTCAGCCGATTACGATGATTGGACCACCGTGAATGAAGATAATTTTGAAGGTTTAAACGGTGATCTACTTGTTTGGAACAGTGTTTTAGAACAAAGTATGGAATTGTCGTCCATGGGAATAAGAGTGGATGCTGCTGCTCTGTTAAAACAGCTTGAAATTAAAAATCAAGAAGAAAAATTATCACTCTATTTTCACAACAAACTTGTCAATAACAAACTCCCACTATCAATTGGCGGCGGAATTGGTCAATCCCGTTTGTGTATGTTCTATTTGCGCAAAGCGCATATTGGAGAAATTCAATCGAGTATTTGGCCAAAAGAGATGCGTGAAAATGCACGAAAGAATAAAATATTTTTAATCTAAACGTAGAATTGTAAGAGATGAACGTAAAAATTGAGGAAAGTTGGAAAAA
>JAQVGF010000080.1 GCA_028696875.1 Dysgonamonadaceae bacterium | reverse complement strand
GACAACCCAAGAACATAAAACCAGTGAATGATATCCATTTCAATTAATTTGAACGCCTTCATAAAAGGTGGGAAAAGAAGAATTACCAATATCATAGCAGCTGAAACCAATATACCGCCAATTAGTGCTTTGTTTTTGAAGATGCTTGTTCTGAAAGAGGATTTTCTGTTGGAGTGCAAGTTACGAACATGAAAGAGTTGTGCAAATGCCAAAACGGCAAATGCCATGGTTTGACCCAATTCTTGTCCGCCATCGTGGCGGCCCAGCAAATAAGCAACCAAAGAAATCAGACCAATGACTATTCCCTGATAGACAATTCGCCACGTCATTCCTTTCGTAAAAAAACCTTGCTGTGTAGGACGAGGTTTTCGCGTCATAATATCTTTCTCTGCCGGATCAACGCTCAATGCCAGAGCAGGGAAACTATCTGTCACTAAATTTATCCAAAGAATATGAATAGGCAAAAGTGGGTTTCCTAAATTGAAAATGGAAGCAATAAATATCAACAGTACTTCCCCCACATTGGATGAAAGCAAAAATTGAATCGATTTAAGAATATTATCGTAAATCCGCCGTCCTTCTTCAATTGCGGATACAATTGTAGCAAAATTATCGTCAGTTAATATTACATCCGATGCTTCTTTTGCCACCTCGGTTCCTACTATTCCCATAGCAGTTCCAATATCAGCTTGCTTCAGAGCCGGAGCATCATTCACGCCGTCACCCGTCATTGATACTACCTCACCGTGCGACTGCCATGCTTTCACAATCCGAACTTTATGTTCGGGCGCAACGCGCGCATAGACAGAATATTTGTGTACGTCACGGAAAAGTTCTTCGTCGCTAATTTTTTGAAGTTCGGAACCTGTAAGTGCTTTATCACCTTTGGCAAACAATCCAATTTCCTGAGCTATGGCAACGGCAGTTATTTTGTGATCTCCTGTTATCATAATCGGGCGAATCCCGGCAGTACGACATTTTTTTATCGCTTCAATTACTTCCGGTCTCGCCGGATCAATCATTCCCAGTAAACCGACAAAGGTGAGCTCATTTTCGACGGATTCTGCGGATATTTCGGAAGGAAGTTGATCCGTTTCTTTTTTAGCAATGGCAAGAACACGCAAGGCCATTTTTGCCATTCTGTTGTTTTGTTCTTTTATCAGAGTGATATCTTCGTCGGTTAATTCTCGTTTTTTTCCGTTCTCCAAAATATATCTGCTCACACTTAAAACTTCATCTAACCCACCTTTCACATTTACAAAGACCTTACCATTAGGATTTTTATTGAGCGTTGACATTCTTTTTCGTTCAGAATCGAAAGGAACTTCTTCAACACGTTTGTATTTATTTTCTACCTCATTCTTATTGATGCCGAATTTTAGAGCTAAATCAACTATTGCTGTTTCCGTTGGATCACCGCTATTTTCAGAAGTTCCATCAGCCAATATTTTTAAATGTGCATCGGTGCAAAGAAGTCCGGCAACAAGAAGCGTTTTCTCCTCTTCTTTTAACTGCTCCGTTGCCGGGGGATCTTTAAAATCGATGCTGCCTGCTGTTGTCCAACCTTCTACAACCGTCATTTTGTTTTGGGTTAATGTTCCGGTTTTATCGGAACAGATAACGGTGGCACTTCCCAACGATTCCACAGAGGGAAGCGTGCGTACAATTGCATTTGATTTCACCAAACGTTGAACACCCATAGCTAAAACCACAGTAGAAATCACCTGAAGACCTTCGGGTATGGCAGCAACAGCTAAACTTACAGCCATCATAAACATTTCCATAATGGGATTTCCATATAAAATGCCCACCAAAAAAATTAAAGCAGAAATGCCAAGTGCCGCATATCCCAGAATTTTCCCAAGTTCTTCCAGTCGTCGCTTCATGGGAGTTTCGGTGGAATCGGTGTGCTGCAACATATCGGCAATTTTACCTACTTCCGTTTTCATTCCGGTGGAAACCACAATTCCCCTACCCCTTCCGTAAGTAACCATACCGGTAGAAAAAGCCATGTTTTCGCGATCCCCCAACGAAATTTCATCGTTACTTTGCAAAGGTTCTATGTTTTTTATTACCGGAACCGATTCGCCCGTTAGTGCCGACTCTTGAATTTTAAGATTGGTGGCTTCAATTAATCGTAAATCAGCCGGAATAATATCACCGGTATCCAGCACCACAACGTCTCCGGGAACAATTTCAGGAGCTGAAATCTCGGTAATTTCTCCATCGCGAAGAACTTTTGAGTGAGGGGAGCTCATTTTATTTAATGCCTCTAACGATGATTCGGCTTTTCGCTCCTGTACCACACCAATAATTGCATTCACTAATAAAATACCCAGAATGATGTAGGTATCAAGCAACCCTTCATTGTGAACTATGCCGATAAATCCCGAAACGGTTGCAGCGATTAACAATATTAATACCATAAAGCTTTTGAATTGCTCAAAGAACATGGCAAGCAATGATTTTTTTGCTTTAGATGTTAATCTGTTTTCTCCGAATTCTTGAAGTCTTTTTTTCACTTCATCGGAAGATAAACCAATCGCAGGATCAACTCCTTTATCACGGGATATCTCTTCGATGGATTGCGCGTACCATTGTTTCATCTATATTTTTTTTAATGAAAGAGTAGTGTATCTTTTGATTTGAAATTATTAAATAGAATAATCGTAGAATAAACAATCTATTCTAAAGTTATGTTTCGGTGAATATTTAATTTTCGAAAGTTGAGTCCACTCTGATAATACTCAATAGCTGATTAATAATCTTTTTCTATCCTTTGTTCCTATTAGAGAAAAGCCTAATAATCAGGATATAGTCAAAGTCTCTTCAGTAGATTTAAGCATACAAAATAGGGAATTTGACTTTTAGGAGTAAGCTCATTATTTATCTTTAAAATCAAAAATATGTTTTAAAACATATATTCAAAAACAAGCATTTTCAATACTTTTTGATAACTTGCGAAAACATAAAAAAAAGATGTCTTGTTCACTCAAGGCATCCTATTAACAAGCAATCAAAACATTTAATTTAAAATTTTCTTTACTCATGAAAGTCTATAAAACAAATGAAATTAAGAACATTGCCATCCTTGGCGGTTCAGGATCAGGTAAGACCACTTTCGCAGAAGCAATTCTATTCGAAAGTGGTCTTATAAAACGACGTGGTACAGTAGATGCCGGAAATACTGTAAGCGATTACTTCCCGGTTGAAAAAGAGTATGAATATTCGGTTTTTTCGACCATCCTTTCCATTGAATGGAAAAATAAGAAAATGAACTTTATAGACTGTCCGGGGTCTGATGATTTTATAGGTGGAGTAATTTCTGCCTTAAACGTTACAGACATGGCTCTTATGCTTGTTGATGCGTCAAGCGGTGTAGAAGTAGGAACAATTAACCAGTTTAGATATACCGAAAAACTAAATGCTCCGGTTCTGTTTGTTATCAACAAATTGGATCACGACAAAGCCGATTATGAAAACACACTTGTTAGCCTAAAAGAAATATTCGGCAACAAAGTAGTTCCAGTTCAATATCCCGTAACCAGCGGAGCTTCTTTTGATACAGTCATAGATGTACTGAAACGAAAAATGTATAAATGGGCTCCGGGTGCTACTGCTCCCGAAGTTTTAGAAATACCTGAGAAAGAACAAGAAAGAGCAGAAAAATATTATCAAGCTCTTCTGGAAGCAGCTGCTGAAAATGACGAAACTTTGATGGAAAAGTATTTCGATCAAGGCACTTTAACCGAAGAAGAAATGCGTGAAGGCATCCAAAAAGGAATGATAGCGCGTGATCTATTCCCAGTTATGTGTACATCTTCCGAAAAAAATATGTGCGTACATCGAGTAATGAACTTCTTAAGCGTTGTTGCGCCTTCTCCCGATCAAATGGATGGTCCGATCAACACCGATAACGAAGAAGTGAAACCGGATGCGAATGGTCCTACGAGTCTGTTCTTTTTCAAAACAACTGTTGAACCACACATTGGTGAAATTTCATATTTTAAGGTGATGTCAGGAAAAATTAAAGAAGGAGATGATCTCACAAACACCAACCGATTCTCAAAAGAACGACTTGGACAAATACACTCCGTTGCAGGACAAATACGTACAAAAATAGAAAGTCTTGAAGCCGGCGATATCGGTGCAGCCGTAAAATTGAAGGATGTTCGCACAGGCAACACGTTGAATGAAAAAGGAGTTGAAAACAAATTCGATTTTATAAAATATCCCGAGCCTCGTTACCGACGAGCAATAAGACCCTTAAACGAGTCGGATGTCGAAAAAATGAGCGAAGCTCTCACGCGTATGCGTGAAGAGGACCCAACCTGGTTGATAGAAGTATCGAAGGAGTTGAAACAAACAATAGTATCGGGTCAGGGTGAGTTTCATCTTAAAACCTTAAAATGGCGTTTAGAAAACAACGATAAAATAGAGGTGGAATTTGTTGAACCCAAAATTCCTTATCGCGAAACTATAACCAAAATATCTCGTGCCGATTATCGACACAAAAAACAATCGGGAGGAGCCGGACAATTTGGGGAAGTCCATTTAATTGTTGAACCTTATGTAGAAGGTGAACCTGTGCCTTCGGTATATAAATTTAATGGACAGGAGTTTAAAATTCAATCACGCGATGTGCAAATCATCGAATTAGATTGGGGCGGAAAACTAATGTTTGTAAACAGCATTGTAGGCGGAGCCATCGACACACGATTCTTGCCCGCCATTCTAAAAGGAATTACCGCCCGTATGGAGCAAGGACCATTAACAGGCTCATATGCACGCGATGTGCGTGTAATCGTTTACGACGGAAAGATGCATCCTGTGGATTCAAACGAGATTTCGTTTATGCTTGCCGGACGAAATGCTTTTAGCGCTGCGTTTAAAAATGCCGGACCCAAAATTCTTGAACCCATATACGATGTTGAAGTTTCTGTTCCGGGAGAGTTTATGGGCGATGTAATGGGCGACCTGCAAGGGCGCCGCGCAATGATTATGGGAATGGAAAGTGAGTCGGGATTTGAAAAAATTAAAGCGCGCGTTCCATTAGCAGAATTATCTAATTATTCCACTTCGTTGAGTTCTATAACAGGCGGACGTGGATCGTTCTCCATGAAGTACGCTACTTACGAATTGGTGCAATCCGATATTCAAGAAAAGCTGTTGAAAGAATACGAAGCAAGTCAGAAAGAAGAATAAGATGTTCTTTCTCTAAAGTTCGAGTAAATATTTAATCTAAAAAGGGATCTCTTTATTGAAAGAGGTCCTTTTTTCTATTTTTATATTTGTTCTGAATAAAGGTTTTTTATTGCAATAAATCATTTTTTCGGGTTGACAATATTTGTATTACAACGTGCCAAAAACGACCAGAAGTGACGTTGTTCAAAAATAAAATCTTTGATTAATAAAGTAATAGAGTTAAGGTTATGGAGTTTATTCCCACTTATTAAGGTTGAGGAAGCGCGTAAAAAAGGGTGTTAAAAGGATAAAGTGATTTTGTTTTTTGTGATTCCGTTTTTTAATCAAAAATCTCACATCATATAAAAACTAATTGCTGATCCCAATTCCCATATCCCTACACTCTTACGCCACACCCCACATCTCACCCCAAACCTCACACCCCACACCACAAAACTCACCTAACCCCATGCATTAATTTCCTCAACGTGTGCGACAACAAGAAAAGAATAACTGCTGCAATGGCAGACATCACCACAAATACCATAAAGAAATCGTACATGGTAGCAATTTCAAATCCTACAATCGATTTTGATTTACCCGCTTCCGGATAAAGTGTACTCAATGCTCCCGCTAATTTATTTGCGGTAGCCATCGAGAGATACCACACGCCCATTAACAAAGATGCAAATCGGACCGGAGATAATTTGTTTACCATTGAAAGACCGATGGGCGAAAGCGATAATTCACCCATTGTGTGAATAAAATAGAGCCCCACTAACCAAAGCATGCTCACTTTAGTTCCTGCTTGTACATCTTTCACACCAAATGCAATGAGTAAGTAGCCTAAAGAGAGCAAAAACAGGCCGATGGCTTGTTTGGTGGGTGATGCAGGCTCTTTACCTTTATCGCCTAACTTCAACCACATGATGGAAAACAACGGTGCTAAAAGTACAACAAACAGAGCATTAAATGATTGAAACCAACTGGCAGGCATTTCCCATCCCAAAATAGTTCGGTTGGTTTGCTCATCTGCAAAATAAGTGAGTGATATACCGGCTTGCTCAAAAGCAGCCCAAAAGAAAATCACAAAAAAGGCAATGATATAAATAACTCCAATACGCTGGCGTTCAACTTTGGTGAGCGACTTGTCCGAAATGGCAAATGCCGGGACAATAATACAGGCTGCATAAATGAACGAACCAATAATATCATTATCAAAGAGATACATGAAAAGTCCATACAGAGCTAAAGAAGAGACAATCCAAACAGCTATTTCTCTAATCGACATTTTAACAATGGGTGTAATAGATTTGTCGCCTTCCACGTTATTTTTTCCGGCGGCAACTATCCCAATGGAATCTCCCTGATAATTGACGAGATACTTATCCTGCTTTGTCACATAAATGATTAACGAAACCAACATCATTAGGGCTGCAACCAAAAATCCCCATTTAAAATCTGCCGAATTTCCTGTGTCACCCAGCCAACCTGCAAGCATTGGAGCTGCAAAAGCACCAAGGTTTACACCCATATAGAAAATGGTGTAGGCTGAATCCAGTTTTTTATCGCCGGGTTTGTATAATTGCCCAACGATGGTAGAAATATTAGGCTTAAAGAAACCATTTCCCATAATAAGTGCTCCCAAACCAGTAAACATCAATATTTTGGCCAGCTCTATTTGTTGATAATAAACAGCACTGATAAACATTAAAAGTTGACCAACAACCATCATGACAGCTCCCCAAAAAATGGAGCGACGCATTCCCCAATATTTATCTGCCACATATCCACCAATAAGTGGAGTCAAATAAACCAAACCTGTGTAATTACCATAAATGGTTGAAGCAACGTCTTTGTCAATAAGCAAAGCTTTTATGAGATACAACACAAATATGGCGCGCATACCATAGTAGCCAAAACGCTCAGCCATTCCTGTGGCAAAAATAAAGTATAATCCTTTGGGGTGTTTCTGATTAGTTTCTGACATGCTATTCTAAGTGTATAAAATTCAGTATAAAAAATGCAAAAGTAGGAATTAATAATGGAAATATGTTTAAAAAAAACACATTATTGCTTCACTCTTCAAAACAGAAAAAAGATTAACCATGTGTTTCGTTAAAAATTGGTACATTTGTAAACGGTATTAAAAATTCTACTTTATTGGTTTTGCAAAGAATGCATCACAAATGGAAAGAATTGAAGCTACATAATAAAAATCAAAATTTTAGATACTCTCAAGTATAAAAGAAACTCGTTAGAAAAAGAGATGAGCAAACCCACTATATATTTAATTCCGGTAACATTGGGCGATACTCCAATAGATCAGGTGCTCCCACCCTACAACACAGAAGTAATTTCAGATTTGAGCTATTTTATTGTTGAAAATGTGAGGTCGGCTCGTCGCTTTCTCAAAAAATGCAATCCGGAGATTGATATAAATTCGCTCACTTTTTTTGAACTGAATAAACATACACAAAAAAATGAGATTTCCACTTTTTTATCACCTCTCAAATCGGGGCAAAACGTGGGAGTTATCTCAGAGGCAGGATGCCCTGCGGTAGCAGATCCGGGTGCTGATGTGGTTGCGTTAGCTCAAAATGAGGGTTATAAAGTGGTACCTTTGGTGGGACCATCTTCTATATTGATGGCGCTCATGGCATCAGGGTTCAATGGTCAGAGTTTTGCTTTTAATGGATATTTACCTATTGATAGCGCAGAACGCGTAAAAAAATTGAAGCAATTAGAAAACAAGGTGTACAATGAATATCAAACTCAAATATTTATAGAAACTCCTTATAGGAACGATAGTTTGGCAGAAGATATTCTGAAACATTGCAAAGAACAAACTAAACTTTGCATTGCCATGAACATTTCGTGCAAAAATGAGTCAATTGTCACTAAAAGAATAAAAGCATGGAAGCAAAATCTACCAAAAATGCATAAGCAACCATGTGTGTTTCTCATATATAAATGATAAAACAGCTATTTTGGTTGCTGTTAAACATACAACAATATTAGAATCAGATAATGAACATACAACATAATATAAAACACAATATACAACTAAAACCCTATAACTCTCTTCGTACACAAGCTCTTGCAAAACTTTTTTGCGAGCCTCAATCGATAGATGAGTTATCAGAGATAATCAAAAAATATCCCGATGAAAAGAAATTAGTTCTTGGAGGAGGATTCAATCTCTTTTTTACAAAAGATTTTGATGGATTAATTGTTCATCAAAATATGAAAGGAATAAATATTTGGTACGAGGATGCTAATTTTATCGAAATAGAAGTAAATGCAGCTGAAAGTTGGGATGATTTTGTGGAATTCTGCGTTGCCAATAATTACGCGGGTATCGAAAATCTCTCGCTCATTCCAAGCACTGTGGGTGCAGCACCGATTCAAAACATTGGTGCTTACGGCACGGAAGTAAAAGATGTAATCACATTGGTACGCACAGTTGATATCAGAACAGGTGAATCGAAAGATTTCACCAACGAGATGTGCGATTTCGGATATCGTGACAGCATCTTTAAACGTACAGGAAACTACGTAATTACGTCTGTTGTTTTTCGATTAAAAAAACACTTTACATACAAAGAAAAATATGTTGACTTGACGAATGAATTGAAAAAGAATAAATATCCAACAATGAGAGAAGTTCGTGAAGCAATTGTACGAATAAGAACTCGAAAACTGCCCGATTACCATACGTTGCCAAATGCAGGCAGCTTTTTCAAAAATCCATATCTCACCTACGAGCAAAAAGAGAATTTAATTCAACTTTTGCCCAATGCAACCATCCACAACATAAACGAAAATTGTTTTAAAACATCGTCTGCATTTCTTATTGACAAAGCAGGCTATAAGAATAAACGCAGTGGAATGGTCGGCACTTATGAACATCATTCACTTATCATAATTAATTACGGAACAGAAAAAGGAAAAGATATTGTCAATTTTATGAAACAAATTCAACACAATGTACATTCTCAATTCAATATTTGGTTAGAACCGGAAGTTAGAATGTATTAAATGGGGTGTGGTATGGGGTGTGTGGTGTGTGGTGTGTGGTGTGTGGTGTGTGGTGTGAGTTAAGAGTTAAGAGTTAAGAGTTAAGAGTTAAGAGTTAAGAGTTAAGAGTTAAGAGTTAAGAGTTAAGAGTTAAGAGTTAAGAGTTAAGAGTTAAGAGTTAAGAGTTAAGAGTT
>JAQVGF010000079.1 GCA_028696875.1 Dysgonamonadaceae bacterium | reverse complement strand
AAGGGCGAAGCCCTTACAGAACTTAGCATAGGGCAGCGCCCTATGGGACAGGTGATTATAGAACATAAAGCCCTGTAAGGGCGTAAGCTTTTAGTTATTACATTTGATGTTCGGTTGAATACCGTGGGTGACTTAGTAACATTCGAATTACCACAATCCAGACCTTATTAGCTTATTAAAAAACTTGAGATTAAAATCAACAAAATAAGGTAATAAGGTTGTGATGAAAGGGAAGAAGATATAGTTACTAAGGTTAGAAAAAACGAAAAATAAGGTTTTTCGATTTTCAAAAATAGTGACTCTATATCATCATTTTAAGGGACAAATCCGGATAACCATTTTTATTATTATCAAAGACTCAAAAAAACGGTAGTTTTCTTGCAGACACTAAATAGATTATTTCATGGATTATATTAAAGTAAATGCCCATTTGCACACGCCTTATTCATTTAGCGCATTCCGCGATGTGAATGATGCGTTGGATAGAGCAGTTGCAGAAAATGTAAAAGTAGTTGGTATAAATGATTTTTACACCACTGCCGGCTACGATGAGTGGTATGCAGGTTGCAACGAGCGTCACTTGTATCCGCTGTTCAACATCGAGTTTATCAGTTTAAACGAGGATGATCAAAAAAAAGGGTTAAGGGTAAATGATCCGGGCAATCCCGGAAGAACCTATATAAGTGGTAAAGGTCTGAAATATCCTTTTAGCTTGTCGGAGCCCTATGCAACTCAATTGGCTGATGTTCAGCGGAGATCGAATGATCAGGTAGAGGCAATGTGTGAAAAGTTAAACGGAATATTGGATGCAAACAACATACGTTTTTCTCTCGATTTTGGATGGATAAAGAAGGAGTTGACAAAAGGAATTATTCGGGAACGACATTTAGCAAAAGCTCTTCGCATGAAAGTGTATGAGGCTGCAGAAAACGATGAATCAGGAATAAGAGAGATGCTGAATCAGCGTTTTGGAGGTTTTGAACTAAAATCATCGCCGGAGAATATTGCTGAAGTAGAAAATGAAATTCGAACCAACTTGCTAAAAGCGGGTGGACCGGCTTTTGTTTCCGAAAAACCAGATGCTTTTCTGTCGGTGGCTGATGTATCCAAAATTATTTTGAATGCCGGTGGCATCCCAACTTATCCTTTTTTGGCAGATGATAAGAATGGCAACTATACCGATTTTGAAAATGACTTGGAACGTGTGTCAAAAGAGTTGAAAGAACGTGGTTTTCACTCCGTAGAGTTTATAACAACGCGCAACGATGTGCAACTGTTGGAAAAATATGCCGAATATCTTTATGATACGGGCTTTGTGGTTACTTTCGGAAGTGAACACAATTCACCAACAATGGAACCCATCGAACTTTTCGCACGAAACAACACACCGCTAACTGATAAGTTGATGAAAATAAATTACGAAGGTGCATGTGTGGTAGCAGCGCATCAGCATCTGGTATCGGAAGGCAAACAGGGATATGTGGACAATAATGGAAATGCAGATCGATCTCAAATTAAAAATTTTATTGAAATAGGTGATGCACTTATTCGTAAGGAAGTGAATGTATAAGAACACCGCTAAGAGGAGCAATATTTATGCAAGAAATTAAAGATTTAATAGCTGTATCAAGATATTATGGACAAGACAATCGCTATGTCATTGCTGGAGGAGGAAACACGTCCTATAAAAACAGCGAAAAAATATGGGTGAAAGCGAGTGGATCGGCACTTGCCACAATTGATGTGGAAGGTTTTGCTATTTTAGATAGAGAGAAACTGAAAGCTGTTTCTGAAAAAGAATATAGCAACGACTCATCGGAGCGCGAAGAACAAGTGAAGAATGATCTTGCTGCAGCTACTCTTACCAAAGGGAAACGTCCATCTGTGGAAACATCGATGCACAATAGTATCGATTATGCTTTTGTGGTGCATCTGCATCCGACCATCGTAAACGCATTGATGTGCGCGCAACATACTGAAATCGAACTGAAAAAACTCTTTGGAGAGAAGACTCTTTATGTGGAATATACCGATCCCGGTTATCTACTTTTCAAAAAAGTGGAAAGCAAAATCAAAGCATATAGAGCTTCATTCAACGAGGAACCAAAAGTGATTTGGCTGCAAAATCACGGCATTTTTGTAGCCGCTGACAGTGTTGACGAAATAAAAGAGATTTACACAGATATATTCAGTAAATTAGAAGCAGCTATAACAGAGCCGTTACCCGACGGAGATGTAGAGGTGAGTTCAAATGTGGTAGAAGTTCTTCCTGCTATCAGAATGATGTTGTCAACCGAAGATTTGAAAACTCTGAAAGTGCGTAATAATGCACTTATCAATCATTTTTCAGAAAGTGAAGAGAATCAGAAACTGATAGCTGTTCCTTTTACACCTGATGCAATTGTTTATTGCAAGTCAAATTACATTTTTCTAAACAGTGAATCACCTGAAGCCATACTTGAGAAAGCGAAAGAACAGATTGCACTGTTTGTTGAAAAAAACGAATATCTTCCTAAAATAATATTGATAAAAAACATTGGTTTGGTTGCTGTTGGCGACAATGCAAAACAATGCGATACTATTTTAGATGTCTATGAGGATGCCATGAAAATAGCTTATCTGTCCCAATCTTTTGGGGGAGCGCATCCCATGACACAAGAGCAAATCGACTTTATTGATAATTGGGAAGTTGAAAATTATCGTCGAAGTGTTGCAAAAGGCGAGGTTTCCGGAAGAGTGCAAAATAAAACCTTTGTTATAACGGGTGCAGCCCAAGGTTTTGGAGAAGGAATTGCACGTTGTTTGATTGAAGAAGGTGCAAATATTGTGGTTGCAGATCTAAACGAAGATATTGGAAGGACAACTGTTGACGAATTAAACTCGATAGCAACTAACAATAGGGTTGTTTTTGTAAAAACAGATGTAAGTAAGATTCCAAGTCTTGAACAATTGATGCACGATACCGTATGTAACTTTGGCGCCATAGATTGCTTTATCAGCAATGCAGGTGTTCTCCGTGCCGGAGATTTGGAACATCTCTCGCCCGAAGATTTTAATTTTGTAACGACCATTAATTATAACGCTTATTTTTACTGCACAAAGGTGGTGAGTCGCATTATGAAATTGCAAACTAAATTCGCATCGAACAATTATTTTGCCGATATCATTCAAATCAACTCAAAGTCGGGTCTGCGTGGCAGCAAAGCAAACTTTGCGTATGCCGGAGGCAAATTTGGCGGAATCGGTCTCACACAATCGTTCGCATTGGAGTTGGCGCCTTTCCGTATTAAAGTAAACTCCATCTGCCCCGGCAACTATTACGACGGTCCCCTTTGGAGTAATCCCGAAAACGGATTGTTTGTGCAATATCTGAAAGCAGGAAAAGTTCCCGGCGCAAAAACAGTTGAAGACGTAAAAGAATTTTATTTGGCGCAATCGCCAATGAGAAAAGGATGTTCCCCTGAAGATGTTACCAAAGCCATATTGTATCTCATCGATCAAACTGGCGAAACAGGACAGGCATTGCCTATCACAGGTGGACAAGTGATGTTAAATTAAATAGTCTTGCAAGAAAACGGCAAATACTGCGTTACTCTCGTTTTTGAAACAGTCATTTACTTTATTGTAAACTCCTTGGTTTCAAAAACTTCGAAAGCCTTGTCTTTGCCTTTTTCTTATCAAAGACTCAAAAACAAGGAGTGTTCTAGCAGTCACTAAATAGTTTATTAATTTTTTAAATAGCAGTTACCCCGCTGCAAGTATTTCCGTATCAATTTGCAAGATAAATCGGATATGGAAAAGCTTTAAGAGGGATATATATATGAAAACAAGAGCAGTTAGACTTTACGGTAAAAAAGATTTACGTTTGGAGGAATTTGAATTGCCTCCAATTAAGGACGATGAAATTCTGGCAAAAGTAGTTTCAGATTCAATATGCATGTCCTCTTACAAAGCTTCCTCTCAAGGAACAGATCATAAGCGAATTCCGGACGATGTGGCCGAAAATCCAATTATCATCGGTCATGAATTTGCCGGTGAATTGATGGAGATAGGTGCTAAATGGAAAGATAAATTCAAAGCGGGAGATAAATTTTCAATACAACCCGCTCTGAATTATGAGGATGGCCCTGTCGGTATTTTAAGTGCACCCGGCTACAGTTATCAATATATTGGCGGTGATGCCACCTATGTAATCATCCCAAATGAGGTGATGGAAAGAGACTGTCTGCTTCCGTATCACGGAGAAGGATTCTATCCTGCATCGCTGGCCGAGCCATTATCGTGTGTTATTGGTGCAATGCACGCTAACTATCACACAACACCTGGAAGCTACGTTCATAAAATGGAAATAGTAGATGGTGGGAAAATGGCAATTCTTGCCGGAGTGGGTCCAATGGGATTAGCTGCCATTAATTATGTGTTGCATCGCGAAGATCGTCGTCCTTCACTGTTGGTGGTAACGGATATTGATCAAGCTCGTCTCGATAGAGCGGCAACTCTTTATACTGTTGATTTTGCCAAATCTCGTGGTATCGATTTGCGTTACATCAATACATCTACAATGAAAGATGCAAATGCTGAATTAAGAGAAATAACGGATGGAAAAGGATATGACGATGTGTTTATTTTTGCACCTGTCAGACCTGTAGTAGAACAAGGAGATGCGATTCTTGGTTTTGATGGTTGCCTTAACTTCTTTGCCGGTCCCAATGATCCTAATTTCAAAGCTGAACTCAACTTTTATAATGTGCATTATGCATACACGCATATTGTAGGTACAAGCGGAGGTAACAACGAAGATATGGTGGAAGCATTGGAGATGATGAGTAAAGGACTCGATCCGGCCGGATTGGTTACACACATTGGAGGATTGAATGCGGTCGCAGAAACAACAAATAATTTACCCGATATACCAGGTGGAAAAAAACTAATTTACACCCATATTGATATGCCTTTGACACCAATAACGGAATTTGCAAAATTGGGCGAAACGAATGAAGTTTTCAAACAACTTGCTTCAATTTGCGATAAGAACAAAGGATTGTGGAGTGTAGAGGCAGAGACATATTTGCTTGAGAATGCTGATAAGCTTCTTTAAAAAAATATTTTGAGTTCATTCTGAAAATTCTCAACAGCTGACTATTAGTCTTTTTCTACCCTTTATCCCTGAAGGGAAAAGCCTAATAATCAGCACTCAGCCAAAGTCCTCTTTAGGGGATTTAGGAGCAGTACACTTTCGGAGTGAATTTTTTACTTTTAGATTAATTATTTATGAAACAATTAGACATAAGCTTAATGCATCCGGTGGAACAAATTAATGTGATTATCGGACGGATTTATAAAGGTGGAATGACGACCACTTCGGGAGGAAATATTTCCATCAGGGATGATAATGGTGATATTTGGATAACTCCATCAGGTGTAGATAAAGGTTCGCTCACCACCAAAGATATTATGTGTGTGAAAAAAGATGGAACCATTGTTGGTTTGCACAAGCCTTCATCGGAATATCCGTTTCACAAAGCCATCTATGAAGCACGTCCCGAATTGCATTCTATTATTCATGCTCATCCCCCTGCATTAGTTGCTTTTAGTATTGCCCGCAAGGTTCCCGACACCAAAATAGTTCCTCAGGCACATAGTATTATCGGAGATGTCGGTTTTGCTCCTTATGGAACACCGGGCAGTGAAGACTTAGGAAAGAAAATTGCCAATGAGTTCAAAGATACCAGATTTAAAGCTGTGATAATGGAAAACCATGGTGTTGTGCTGGGTGGAACAGATATGATGGATGCATATCAACGCTTTGAAACCCTGGAATTTTGTTCACGCACTATTGTAAATGCAAAACGGTTAGGGAATATTAATTACCTAACCGATGAACAGATTTCAAAGTATGCAAATCACATTCCGGATACAAAATCATATTTTATGGATGTTGCCCACCCTTCTGATGAAAGAGCGTTACGTTCGGAAATGGTGAGTATTATTCGTCGTGCATGTAATCAAGAGTTGATGATATCAACGTATGGAACGGTTTCTGTTAGATGGAGAGATGATGATTTTTTAATTACACCAAGTAATGTGGCACGTTGGGATATTGTTCCTTCGGACATTGTTCAAATAAAGAGCGGAATGGCCGAAGCCGGCAAAATACCAAGTCGCTCTGTCGCTCTACATCAACGTATTTATCAGCTAAACCCACACATCAATTCAATTATTTGCACACAACCTGTCAATCTGATGGCTCATGCCGTTAGCGGCACTAAGTTTGATGTACGAACTATTCCCGAAAGCTGGATTTTCTTGCAGGATGTACCCTCAATTCCCTTTAGTCTAATATACAATGAAATTGAACAAGTTGCCGAAATGTTTAATCACCACCGTGTGATTCTTGTAGAGAATGATAGTGTGTTCGTAACCGGCGATAAATTATTGAATACATTTGATTATCTGGAAGTTGCAGAATTTTCAGCCAATTCATTGGTGATGGCAAAATCCATTGGAGAACTCCGTCCTATGGGCGATGAAGAGATTGAGGATTTGAGAAAGGCGTTTAATGTGGAATGAGTTTAGGTGATAATTTTTTATCCATAAAAAATCACTCACACCCTATTTTGCAAAATGAGCAGAGGGGCTTTCTATTTACCATTGCCCTTGACTTTAGTCAAGGGATTAAAGTTTGTGCATCTGTTATTGGCTTTAGCCACATTTCATTCGATCTTAATCAAATATTTTGAAGATGCGGCTAAAGCCAATTTCAATGCAATTCTTATATCCGTCGGTTGAAACCGACGGCTATAAAAAGCATCAAAATAGTTATTATCTCCTTATTCAACCCTCCCATAAACAATTCCTTCTTTTTCCCACCTCTCCAAAAAATAATCCAACGACTCCAAAAAGTTATCATAATTTTTATTTGCAGGCGAAGTCCAGGCAGTTTCTGCATACGCAGCAATACGAGGAAAAACTTTTTTTTGCATACTTTCGACGGTAGGAATAAATTCTCCCCACATCTGACAACCCATTCCCAAGACTTTGTCTTCTAACTCTTGTGGTAACCCATTGGGAATGGGATTAAATGAGTAAGCTTTAGATAAAGGTATCGATTCGTAATTATAATCTAAATAAGTATATTCATGGAAAGAGTTTACAACATCGTATCCACTTTTTATGGTATTGATTATCAATGCAGAATCTCCTTTCCAGAAATGAACGATGGTTCCGTCAGCTAATTTCTGACTGCTCTCTTCAGTGTCTTGATCCGATTGATAATCGTGTAACTTCGCACCCGTTATTTCGTTCCATCCCATCATTCTTTTGCCTTTTTCTTTCAGCATGTTCGATATATTGTTTGTGAAAAATACTTGCAACTCTGCCGGCGTTTTTAGATCGTGTTTTCTCATATACGATCGCACTTTGTATGAGTTGTTCCATTGATCATAACGTATTTCATCGCCGCCTATATGAATTACGGGTGAAGGGAAAAGTTCTATAATTTCATCGAATACATCACTGAAAAAATCCAACACCCGCTGATTGGTTACATCATAAACATCGTATTGAACCCCAAAACGAGTCGGGACTTTAATTTGTTTCCCTGTTACGCCCAACCATGGATATGCAGCAATTGCAGCACTTGAATGCCCCGGCATCTCTATTTCCGGAACCACTCTTATGTGTAGCTTGTCTGCGTAGGCAACTATTTCCTTAATTTCTTCTTGTGTGTAGAAACCGCTGTGAGGTTTACCATCGAACACTTCGCTGTGGAAATGATTGATTTCGGTGGAGTCGCGATGTGAACCTATTTCCGTAAGCAATGGATATTTCTTAATCTCGATGCGCCAACCTTGATCTTCGGTTAAATGCCAATGAAAAACGTTCATCTTTAGCAGGGACATTTCGTCTAACAAACTCTTCACCACTTCTTTCCCCTTAAAATGTCTACCCTCATCCAACATAAACGCACGCCACGAAAATGCCGGATAATCGTTGATAACACCTTGTTGAACAAGAAGTTTGTCCCCTTCCTTTCTGATAATTTGTCGAAGAGATTGAATACCATTCAAAATGCCTGCACGAGAATTGGAAGTAATGGCAATGTTTCTTTTGTCAATATCCAGTTTATAACCATCCATTTTTTCGGAATTATATTTTTTATCTAATTCTAAGATAATGTCGGCATCCTTATCCTGACCAACAAATTCTAAATTAGCCCCAAAATCAGAAGAAAGATAATCTTTCAGCAGCTTAGCTTCACTTTCAACTTCTTCGGTGAAGTATACTTTTGCATCATTGTTGAGTGTAAACGAACCTGATGAGTAGATTATTGTATTGGGGTGAGGAATGATTTGATAATCCACAATGGGAGTTTCTTTGCAAGCAAACAAAGCGATGCTTATAAGTAAGAAGAGAAAAGATTTTGTTTTCATTAGACTATTTTTTGTTTGGGGAATGATTGATTTTCGAGATTATAGACGTTTAGAATATACATATTTTTACGAATAGACAATATAAAACGCTTCCATTGCAAAGATATATAAAGTTAGTTTAAAAGACGAATGGCATAACATTTAATTGAAGGGTATACATCTTTTGATAAGATATTGAAAATTACAAAATAATCTTCTGAGGGTTTTAATTAAATATCAGATATAATAATATTAAAATCTTACGCCCTTTCAGGGCTCTGTTTTGCACAATGCTATGATACATAGGGCGTTGCCCTATGCTAATGTCTTAATGCTCCTTCAGAGCTAATAGGTTTAAATACTGATATTTTGATAGTATATCAACATATTTGAAAGAGCACAAGCAGATATAGGGCAACGCTCTATTAGAACTTAGTACAGGGCAGCGCCCTGTGTATGGGTACATTACGGGGGCAGAAGCTCTGTAAGAGCGAAAGATGTCTACTTCAATTTATAGATTTAAAAAATATCGTCTCATTTAGTGTACTCAAACAATTTAGCAATTCATTTTAATTACCCGCATTGTGCATAAAAAAAAGAATATATTACATGGACAGTGCATTTCGGTTTCGCTCAATGTAGCACGTTACTCTCGTTTTTGGAACCGCACTGTTCTATTTTGCTCGCACGCGATTGATACTCGGGGTGCGACTTAAAGTCGCGCCCCGAGTTGAGATCAATTTAGTTAGCCGTTGAAAACGAAGTGTACATTTTAAAGTTATTTTCAGGAACAGATATATTGATTGTTTGTGCATTTACATTAAGCGTGTCCGTAATATTCATATAATTATACCATTCGCCTGTTTCAGGGAATGTAGTGGAATAAGTGCCGGCATTATTGGTAAAGTTACCAATCACAACCACATGCTTGTTGTCGGGTCCTTTGAGTGTAAGGAATCGACCATTACCCCAATTTGATGTCGAAACTTGCCATTGAAGCGATGCATCAGGAGTAAA
>JAQVGF010000078.1:5329-9443 GCA_028696875.1 Dysgonamonadaceae bacterium | reverse complement strand
AATATTTCCTCTCTTTCAAATAGAGTAATACCGATAAAAAGGATTCCTTCAAACCTTCAGTTTGAAACTCCATATCAGCTATAATCTCTTTTGCCTTTTCGGTATTCTTCTCCAAAACAGCGTAGGTATACTCAATTCCACCATTTTTCTTTGCAAAATTTATAAGGTAAGATATGTTTTCAGTCGTAAAATCCTTGTTCTGTATAATTGTTTTTGCTCGTTGACTATCGATAACATCCGCATGCTTCAGAGCATGCAACAATGGGAGGGTTATTTTACCTTCGCGGATATCGTTACCGGTAGGTTTGCCGATGTTGTCATCAAAATAATCGAAAATATCGTCGCGCAATTGTACGCTCATACCAATAAGTTCACCAAGTTCAGAAAACTGATTCACTACTCCTCTATCAGCATCAACTGTGAGTGCTCCAATTTTCATGCAGGCACTCAACAAAGAAGCAGTTTTCTTGCGAATAACATTGAAGTACTCCTCTTCATCAATAATAACTTCATCTGCAATAATGAGTTGCTGTAGTTCGCCTTCAGCCAATTTTTTACCTAAATTTGCGATGGTAGAGACTATTTCCAAGTCCTCGGTAAGCACACTCTGTGTGAGTGCAGAAGAGAGATAGAAATCACCACAAAGAACGGTTTTTCTATTATCGAATATGCTGTTGAGCGAAGGTTGTCCGCGTCGCATATCGGCATCGTCCACCACATCGTCATGAATGAGCGTAGCAGTGTGTAAGAGTTCGATAGTCACTGCCGCATGATAGGTTTTGTAATTCACTTCACCCAAGGCTTTTGCGGTAAGAAGCAAAAGAATTGGGCGAATTTTTTTTCCATCTGCCTTGTACATATGCTCAATCATTTTTTGAAGATGAGGATCCTCACTTCTTATTGATTTATGCAATAAGTCAAATTTCTTTAACTCTTCGCTAATTGCAGCGACTGCAAGATGTTTATAGTCCATGTATGAAGTTATTTAAACACAAATTTAAAAATAAAACACCTGAAAGCAACATTTATTTGTAACTTTACATTCTATTAAGGGATTGTGCCGAAATAACCTGACGCTTTAAACTTGCTCTTTTGTCCTTTAACTTCCTTGAAAATTCATTAAATAGCCCGCTATTCGCAGAATTTTCAAGTCGTTATCGAATAAAATAGCTTCGTTTCAAACAGTCAACTTATTTCATTACAAACCCTAAGTGTTTTTGTTCGCAACTCTTACCTTGTAATTGTACCTAAACAAAACATGTTCATCTTTTTTTCAAAAAAACTATGAGAAAAAAACTTTTCCTTCTTGATGCTTATGCACTTATTTATCGTTCATTTTATGCATTCATTCGCAATCCGAGAGTAAATTCGAAGGGATTCAACACTTCTGCCATATTTGGCTTCGTGAACACCCTCGAAGAAGTACTTCAAAAAGAAAATCCTTCACACATAGCGGTTGCTTTTGACCCGCCGGGTCTTACGTTCAGACACGAAGAGTTTGAAGACTACAAAGCGCAACGCGAAAAAACTCCCGAAGATATAAAACTATCTGTTCCAATTATTAAAGAAATAATTGAAGCCTACAACATTGAAGTATTACAAGTGGATGGTTACGAAGCAGATGATGTGGTGGGGACAATTGCCAAGCGAGCCAATAAAGATGAGTTTGATGTGTATATGATGACTTCCGATAAGGATTATGCACAACTAACGGAAGAGCACATTTATATTTATAAACCACGCTTGGGTAAAAGCGATGTGGAGATTCTGAACGATAAAAGCGTGATGAAGAAGTACAATCTCACCCACCCTACTCAAATGATTGATTTGTTGGGATTGATGGGTGATGCTTCTGACAATATTCCGGGATGTCCAAACGTGGGACCAAAAAGAGCAGAAACCTTGCTCAATGAATTTGGCAGCATCGAGAACCTGTTGGAAAACACAGAATCACTAAAAGGAGCCGTTAAAAAGAATGTGGAAGAAAACAAAGAACAGATTATCCTTTCTAAATACCTTGCCACCATTAAGACAGATGTTCCCATCGATATAGAAATCGATAAATTTGAACGTAAACCCATAAATGAAGATGCGCTTAGAAAGATTTTTGAAGAATTGGAATTTAGAACGCTACTTAATCGCATTCTAAATATCGAACCCAAAAAACCGAAAATTCAAAGAAACCTTCAGGGAAATCTTTTCGATACTATCGAGACTACGGAAAGTGATGACCAAAACAGGGAACAGCTACCAGATGGACACACCGACATACACTCCACTCCTCACACATACACATTGGTAGATACCACTGAAGAGATAAAAAAACTGACTGAAAAACTATCTGCGCAAAAAGCGGTGGCTTTCGATACAGAAACAACCGGTCTTGATCCGCTTATGAGCGATATCGTAGGTGCTTCCTTCTCCTACAAAGAGGGCGAGGCTTTTTATGTGCCGCTTTCTCCCAATAAAGAAGAAGCTACGCAGCGACTGTATCTTTTGAAACCTTTTTTCGAAAACGAAAAAATCGAAAAGATTGGGCAAAATATTAAGTACGACATTCTAATGGTGAGAAACTATGGAATAAATGTGCAGGGACCGCTTTTTGACACAATGATTGCTCATTATCTGCTCAATCCTGAAATCAGACATGGCATGGATTTTATGGCCGATACCTACCTGAAATATAAAACTGTTTCCATTGAAGAAATAATCGGTCCGCGTGGCAAAAAACAAGGAAACATGCGCGATGTGGACAAAAATATTGTTTGCAATTATGCGTGCGAGGATGCTGATATCACGCTTCGACTAAAGAAAATACTTGAAAAAGAGCTTCGCGAGAATCAATTGGATAAACTCTATTATGAAATGGAAGGTCCGCTAATTTACACGTTGGCCGATATGGAATGGACAGGAGTTCGCTTAGATTTGAATGCTTTGCAGGTATTGTCGAAAGATCTGACAGAAGAGTTAATTGGTCTTGAAAAAGAGATAATTGGAATGGCGGGTATGGAATACAATGTAAATTCGCCAAAACAAACGGGTGAAATGCTTTTCGACCATTTGAAGATTGTAGAGAAAGCTAAGAAAACAAAAACAGGACAATACAGCACAAGCGAAGGCGAACTGGAAAAGTTGCGCAACAAACATCCTATCATCGATAAAATATTGGAATATCGCGGATTGAAAAAGCTCTTGAGCACTTATATCGATGCATTCCCATTGCTTATCAATCCACGCTCGAACAAAATACACACTTCGTTCAATCAAACAGTTGCTGCCACAGGCAGATTGAGCAGTACCAATCCGAATCTACAAAACATTCCCATTCGTGATGAACGCGGAAGAGCCATGCGAAAAGTTTTCATTCCCGACGAAGGATGTACTTTTCTTTCTGCTGACTACTCTCAGATTGAATTGAGGATTATGGCTCATTTGAGCAACGATAAGCGCATGACGGAGGCTTTTAACAACGATTTGGACATCCACAGTGCAACTGCTGCCAAAATATATAAAGTCCCCTTAGAAGAAGCTACAGGCGATATGCGCGAAAAAGCAAAAACAGCCAATTTCGGAATTATTTACGGTATTTCTGTATTCGGATTGTCTGAACGTCTGGCAATACCGCGTGACGAAGCCAAAGATTTGATTGAGGGTTATTTTGAGACTTATCCGGATGTGAAAAAATATATGGATAAAAGCATTGAAGTAGCAAAGGAGAAAGGGTATGTGGAAACACTATTCGGACGCAAGCGCTTTTTACCCGATATCAACTCCCGCAACGGAATTGTGAGAGGTTACGCCGAACGCAATGCCATCAATGCTCCCATCCAGGGCAGCGCAGCTGACATCATCAAAGTGGCTATGATTCGCATTTTTGAACGTTTTGAGGAAGAGAATTTGAAATCGAAAATGATTCTTCAAGTACATGATGAGTTGAACTTCAACGTTCCTTTGGATGAATTGGAAAAAGCGAAAGAGATAGTAATCCACGAAATGGAGAATGCTTATAAATTGAGCGTTCCGTTGAAAACAGATTGTGGATGGGGAAAGAATTGGCTGGAAGCGCATTAAAGGGGTGTGAGGGATGTGGTTTGGGGTGTGAGGTGTGGGGTGT
>JAQVGF010000078.1:0-5229 GCA_028696875.1 Dysgonamonadaceae bacterium | reverse complement strand
AAACTATGCTTGACGGATTTGTAGAATGGGGATATTTTGGATTATTTATGGCATCTTTTTTAGCTGCCACAATACTGCCATTCGGGTCTGAAGTAGTTTTTGGTGGATTGATAGTGGCAGGCTTCGATATTTGGACTTCAGTAATTATCGCCACAATTGGCAATTCCATTGGAGGAATGACAAACTATTGGTTAGGCTCGTTCGGTAAAATAGAGTGGATAGAGCGGTTCATGAAAGTGAAGCGGGAACGAATCGAGAAGATGCAAGATTGGCTGCGTGGGAGGGGAGCCATTATGAGTTTCTTTGTGTTTTTGCCCGGTGTAGGCGATATCATAGCCGTTGCATTGGGTTTCCTGCGTGCTAATGCTTGGCTTGTGCTTCTCTTTATGACGTTAGGCAAATTTGTTCGTTACGTAGTTGTGGGATTTGGATTGGAACAAATTATATCGTGGTTTTAAACATAAAAAAATTATACAATGTTTGCAAAAATGTGAAAGAAGCATTGAAAGAAAAACTTCTTTCTTAGAAAGAAGAAAAAACAGAATTGGATGTAATCACGTTTGCGGGAAACAGAGAGCCTACTTTGCACCCTGAATTCCCGGAAATTATAGATGATACCATCGAAAGAGAGACGCCCGCAAAAGAGCTTGAAAAAGCCCCACTGGAAGTATTGAGTAAAATTGCTGCCGAAGTAGAGCAATTGGGAGTTAAGACAAATGTAGCAGGCTAAAACTAATTAAACTGTCTCCTCCTTTTTGAAATTTATCAAATGATAAACTTGAATGATAGCGATTAGCCCATTCGATACAATTAGCGGCCATTTCCATCCCAACAACACACCATACGCTACAAACAAAACGCATCCGATAAAATTGATGATGCGAATGCGTCTTACTTGTTTAGGAATGAAAGACAATACTAAAAAGGTCATGGCAAAGTAGCCAACTATTTCAACTGAATCCATACTAATAATCTTAGATTTATAAATACAAATATAGCGGTATTTCGCAAGAAACACCGCTATCTGTAATGTTTTTATGATTTAACTGTAGAGAAACAACAAGTTGTTTCCTTACGAAAATAAACGCATTCCTATTTTTTTTCGTACGACAATAATCTCTGATCTCCTTCCAATTTGCGCATTTGCGTTATATCTTGCGTCACCTCAACAACGCCCAAATAGTTGTTCTCTTTGTCTCTCACGGCTGAATATTCGATGTAAATGAACCGTCCCATAAAATTGGACATCCAAAACACGGCTTTATTCTCTTTACCGCTTTTGAAATCATCGATGATTTGCTCAACAATATGCACACTCCCGGGCGGATGACACATACGCACATCGCGTCCGATGATGGATCGATTTCGCTCGAACACACGATTAGGACTATGTGAGAAAAAAGAAACTTTATCATCGGCATCCACAAAGGTGATATCAATGGGAATATGAAGAAACAATGCTTCCAATTGTTTTATATCAAACGCACCGGAAGAGAGTTGGATAGCACCTGCTTTCACATACTCTTGTTTTTCAATAACAATACCTGTAGGTTTCCACTCATCTTCAGGATCAATCAGACAAAAACCAAATTCTATCGTTTCAGAATAAATTTTGTACCACTCCTCTTCGGTAAGCGTGTCCATAGCCATTGGGAAAAGAATTTCCTCTTCCTTCATTATCATTCCATCAATCAATTCAAGCGTTCGATTCAGATTTTTGTTGATAATGGATTGTAGCTGATTAACAGTTGAAATGGAAGTTTCCAAATCGCGGATGGAATCGTTTAAAAATACCCGTAACTCATCATGCTTGCCCCACATTACCGTGGGAGGACCTGTAATAAGATGTTTTTCCAAATAAGGAAACAGCAGGTACTCTTTTCTTTTGTAATGTTTGTCAATATCCGAAAGAGCATTGAAAATGGTGCGCAATTGCAGAACAAATCCTGGCAACTTATCATTTGTCAAGCTTTTAGCTGTCTCTAATAAATTTCGGGCTTTTTCAACCTCATCATTTAGTGCAATATTCTCCTTCTTGAACGTATCTATCGGGTGTCCTGCCGGAATACCCTTAGCACCAGATAAATCGATACTTCCATCTAATATGGCAGTATGCAAATCGCAAAATTCGAGAATTTCTTCTTCAGTTAATAGGTTTCCGTCTATCATTTCTTGCTCCACCTCCACAACTTCGTTGTAGGGTATATCAGTAAGCGCTTCTATCAGTTGTTTACGAATAGAATCTACATTCTCTCCGGCGTGCAGTTTCAATAGCAAACTGCGAAGTTTATCTTTCCGTTGAGAAGCGTTATTTATAAGTTCACTCATATAGGGTTATCCTTTTATCATTGTTAATATCATTTTGAACGATTCAATTGCATCTAATGCATGTGGTTTATTGGCAGGCATAATAATGCAATCTCCTTTTTTGAGATGATGTGGAGTTCCATCAATTTTAATTTCAACTTCACCATCTATCACTTGTACCAATGCATCGTAAGAAGCGCTATGTTCAGTCAATCCTTGCCCTTTGTCAAAAGAGAATAGTGTTACATTACCGGACTTATTTTTAATAATTTGTTTACTGATAACTCCTCCGGAAGTGTATTCAATGGAACCATCCATCGAAAATATTTTTGCTGTGTCAAATGTTGCCATAATTTATTAGTTTATTATTGTTTTATGAAATACTGATTTCTCTCTTTTTTTTATGTTAATTTAGTCAGTATGTATGTTATTGCTATAAAAATCAATATCGTTATTATTCAAAATTTAATCGTAATATTTAATTTATTCCCATTATTACCCTTTTTATAACAGCTTTCTCTATGAATGCCGACATTTCTGTGTACAATAACTCCAAAAGTTATACACTTACGCTTTGTTCTTCTAAAAGAACTTCCATATCCTCATCCACTGAAGTAATACCTGAGATATTGAAATTGTTTACAAGCACATTCACCACGTTTGGAGAAAGAAATGCAGGTAATGTTGGTCCTAAATGAATATTCTTAACTCCTAAAGATAGTAATGCAAGCAGTACAATCACAGCTTTTTGCTCATACCATGCAATGTTGTATGCAATTGGCAAATCATTCAAATCGTCCAATCCGAAAGCCTCTTGCAAGCTCAACGCTATTTTCACCAACGAGTAGCTATCGTTGCATTGACCGGCATCCAAAATGCGAGGGATTCCATTGATATCTCCCAATTGCAATTTGTTGTAGCGATATTTTGCACAACCTGCTGTCAGGATTACTGTATCGCTTGGCAATTTCTGCGCAAACTCAGTATAGTAATTTCTGCCTTTCATGCGTCCGTCGCACCCGCCCATTACAAAGAACTTGCGAATAGCACCTGTTTGCACTGCATCAACCACTTTGTCAGAAAGAGCTGCTACTTGATTGTGAGCAAAACCTCCAATTATTTCTCCTGTTTCAATTTCGATAGGTGCTTTACACTTTTTTGCATGCTCAATCAAAGAAGAGAAATCTTTTGGTTTACCATCTTCTCTGTCCGCAATGTGCATAAATCCTTCAAAACCTGATGCTCCGGTTGTGTAAACCTTATCGGCATAAGTTGAACTTCTCAGCGGTGGCACAATACAGTTCGTTGTAAACAAAATTACACCATTAAAAGTTTCGAAATCTTTTGTTTGTTGCCACCACGCACCACCGTAGTTTCCTACAAAATGGCTATATTTCTTAAACGCAGGATAATAATTGGCAGGTAACATTTCGCTGTGTGTATATATATCAACTCCCGTACCTTCGGTTTGTTTCAATAACTCTTCCATGTCTTTCAAGTCATGACCGCTAATGAGAATCCCCGGGTTCTTCCCTACCCCAATATTTACTTTAGTAATCTCCGGATTTCCGTAGCTTCCAGTGTTTGCGCTGTCAAGCAATGCCATTACTTTAACACCGTATTTACCTGTTTTTAAAACCAGTTGTGTTAACTCGTCTGCTGATAGATTATCGTTTGTTGTATCTACCAATGCTTGTTGCATAAAGGCATAAATTTTATTGTCTTCATAACCTAAATTGAAAGCATGTTCAGCATAGGCAGCCATCCCTTTGAGTCCGTAGATTATTAATTCGCGCAGCGAACGAACATCTTCGTTTTCGGTTGCAAGCACTCCCACTTCCAACGCTTTCTCAATCATCGCTTCCTGAGTTTCGCCTATCCAATGAGCGCCTGAATAAGTGATACCATCAATATTTACGCCCAAATCCTGCAGTTTTTTCTTGGCCGCATTACGCATTTCATAAGCTATATGCGTACGCACTATAAATCGATTGATATCGAAATTGGCATTTGTGATGGTCATAAACAGACTATCCACAATGAATTTATTTATTTGTAACACTTCTACTCCATTTGCTCTTAAGCGTACGGTATAATGAGAAATTCCTTTACACAAATAGATCAACAGATCTTGCATATTGGCAACATCGGCAGTTTTTCCGCATACACCTTTTATTGTACATCCTTCGTTCTTAGAAGTTTCTTGACACTGATAACAAAACATTTTGTTCATATTAGTAATTCTTCTTTTTAGTTTTTAAATTATTCTCTGTTTAACAGCGCGCAAAGGTAGATGATGAGTATATCAAAAGGTGTAACTCAAGTTACACATTGAAAAATTAACAATTATTCGCTCAGAAAAGCAAATAGCTTCTCTATCTTTATGCGAAAAATAGAACATGTTGGATTACGATATATCTTCCTGTCCTCTATTTGTGGGTATTAGTAAAGAGGAGCAACAAGATTTTCTCCATGGAATGGTAAGTAATAGAAAAATAGTTGAGAAAGGACAAACTGTTGTGAGTCAGGGTGATGAAATAAAATATCTGTACTTATTGGTGCAAGGTGTGGTGCGTACTGAAATGATTACGCAAGAAGGCAATTTATTAGAGATTGAATTTATAGATGCAGTACGCCCGTTAGCGCCTGCCTTTTTGTTTGCCAATAACAACAAGTTCCCGGTAGACGTAATTACGATCGAAGAATGTCACTTTTTGCTTATCCCCCGCAAAATTTGGTTGAAAGAAATGATGCAAAACGAGGTTTTATTGGCTAATTTCTTGAGATTGAATTCAAATATGATGGTTTTTATGTCCCAGAAAGTACAAATGATGTCTATCAAAAGCATCAAGGGAAAACTCTCATTGTTTATTTTGGAACATACTTCAGAAGAAGATAACAGTTTTATATTAAAACGGAATC
>JAQVGF010000077.1:3069-9477 GCA_028696875.1 Dysgonamonadaceae bacterium | reverse complement strand
GGCAAATAGATATATTTTATTTTTCATACGTTAATATTTTTTTATAAATGGAAAACCTCCTCCTTGAGAGAGAGGTTTTCCAAATTACTATGTTATTCTATTTTACCACTGTTGGTGGTAAAGTTAATATAAAGTTTCTTCCCTGCATTGCCGATTACACGCTCTTGGTCATCTCCTGCACCACGCGCTTCAAACTTACCGTTTAATACGATGAATTCTGTATGCCACCACTCATGTCCGGGCAATTTGATGCTGGCACGCACCTCACCCGTGTTGGTGAATGGAGGTGATATAAATGGAGCATCAGCACCAAGTGATAGTTCAGGTATACTGAAACGATATTTCTCATCGGTCGTGTCCCAGTTACCTCCTGCAGTTTCACCTTGCAGTTGCACATATGGAGGATAGAAATCAACAGCATATTCAAAATCACGTCCGCTTATGGTGGTAGTCATTACCACAATATACCATCCCGGGTTGCCTATGCCTACATTGCCATCAGAGTCAGAAGCTCCCGGATCGGCTGTGCCGTTGGCATTGACAGTTGCCTGACCGAAGCCAAACTCATTGCCGTTCCAGTCTTTTTCGGTGTTGAATTTAATCTCTGCGTTGGCTCCGTCACTGGTCTGACCCAGATACTGCATTGCCCAGAATTTGCCGGGAGAACCCCATACCGGTATCATCACTGTGGCACCGTCCCAGTTCCAATTGCCGGCAACATTACCAATGATATACATATTTTCGGGCATCACCATCGGATCAAGAGCAAAATAACCTTTCACCAGTGGAAGAGTAATTACATTGGAGTGTACTTCTCCTGCATTCTTATTGTTAAGGGCAGACGAGAGACGCACATAGAGCGGATGTGGATCTGCAGGGTAGTCGCTTTCCTCAGTTACTCCGTGCATACCTACCAGCGCCAGTGCCAAATCGGCTGCATTGATTCTGAATTTCGCAGTGGTATAACTGCCGGGTAGTGTTACATATTCACTGAAATCTTCTGACAGTGAAACCTCTACGGTGTAGATGGCTGCTGCTGTAAAGCCGTAGTCGGGTTGAGAAGTGGTAAACTCAATGGTTTCTGTATTCTTCAGATCATATATGCCGGTTGCATACTTGGGCGTGTTGAGCACAAAGCTTTCCGGTTGTTGTAGAACAACCTTATCATCATCCTCGCATGACCAGAAGAGTCCTATTAAGGCCAGTAGTACTATGATATTATATGTTTTCTTCATCATTTCTTCTTTTATAGATTCATTTTATAATCAATAACCTGTGTTTTGTACCAGATTTTCGTTAGCTCCTATATCGTCTGCCGGTATAGGAAATACATTGAGATAACTCTCCACTGATCTTCCTTGTGGCACACCGCCTTTCCATGGCCAGAGGTAGGTGGATCCTGAAAGTTTGCCAAAGCGAATAAGGTCTGTACGACGTTGTCCTTCATAAAAGAACTCACGTCCCCTTTCATTCAGTATATAATCTAAATTAAGTTCACCTGCTGTTAGAGTAGCTGCATTGTCGCCGTTGTAGGCACGTTTGCGCAGATTGTTCACCAACTGCAGTGCTGTTGTTGCATCACCACCAGTGCCTCCTCTTAATACTGCTTCCGCATAGTTAAGGTAGATTTCACCCAATCTGAAAAGAGGGAAATCTGTATAGGCTATATTGCTTGGTGGTAAAGTGCCATCACTGTTCCTGTTGTAATATTTTACTACAGGAATACCATTGTTGGTAAAGACAGATGGATCTTCAATCTCTATATTCTCAGTGTAATCGAGACGTAACATTGAGAAACGACTATCCGTTTCATGTTTATACTCACGTTCAAAGGTTTTTAGCAATGCACTTGTTGCACGATTACCTTGCCATGCACCCACAGCATTCACCTCTTCCTGCAACTCGGATGGCTCCATTGCACTTAGCAAGAAGGTCATCCCTCCCCAAGTCTGTGTATCTTCTCCTTCATAACGAATGGGAAAGATCATTTCACCGGAGTTGTGGTTGTCTGCTTTAAATAGATTTGCATAAACAGGATCGAGCTGATAATTTTCTGCAAGCACCTTTTTGCTGTAAGTAATACTTTCCGTGTATTTCTTTACACCGATATTGGCCTCAGCATTGAGATATAAGCGTGAGAGCAACGACCAGTTGGCAGCTTTGTGCGCACGTCCATAATGAGTTGTATTGTAACCCACAAACGGATCAAGCATATCTGCTTCACACTCAATCAGCTCTTTTTCTATATAATCAAATAAATCTGCAGCCAAAATTTGCGGAGGAAGGGTGCTGCCAAAGGGGCTCTCTTCATTCACAAACGGCACGTTTCTGAACATATCTAACAGATAGTAGTAGGCCAGTGCACGATGGAAGCGAGCTTCTGCACGAAAGTGCACAATCTCTGCCTGATCGTTGGCACTCACGCCTCTGCTGTTTAACACCTCTTCCGTTGTCTCTTTCAACAAGGCGTTTACCAGGTTGATCTGGTAGTAGAGACGATAATAGAAACCTTTGATAAAGACATTGTTTGATGTCCATGTATTGTAGTTCAGGTCGGGAATACCCACATCATTCCATGCGCAGTGCGCCTCATCGGTGGGGAGCTGCTGAAGATTCCACAATCCTCTCAAGAAAGAGGCTTGGCTACCGCCATCCACACCTGCCACATCAGGATCACCATCACCACCGCTGTTACCACTGATTGCCAAACCTGCATAAATCTTCGCTAACAACTCCTGGTAGGGTGCAATTTCACTTCCAAATACCACTTCCGATACCAGCTCTTCTTCATCAAGTGGTATAGTGTTGAGATCGTCGGTACAGGATGAGAGTCCTGCAATCATAAAGCTGATTGCGACGATCAATAGAATTTTATATTTTGCTGTTTTCATATTTTTCAAGAATTAAAAATTTAAACTGAAACCCAGGATAAATACACGTGGGTGCGGATAGATATTATTGTCAATCCCGTTATTGGTGAACTCAGGGTCAAGACCGTCATATTTTGAAATCACTAACGGATTCTCTACTGTAAGATAAACTCTTCCGGACTGCTGTTCATTGAGCAGTTGGTTGAAGTTATATCCCAAAGAGATGTTGTCCATTTTCAGGAAGGATGCATCTTGGATATAATAACTGGATTGATAGTGTACTGCATCGAAATTGGTCACCGTAGCACTGTTAACCCTGTTTTTTAACCATCCTGACGGGTCGAAAGTGGTATTTTTCGATTCACGGTTCGATTGGATGTTGTTGTATGCGTAATTTCCAATGTTACCTCTTAAAGAGAAATTAAAATCCCAGTTTTTGTAGGATAGCTGCGAAGACAATCCCATGAAAAAGTCGGGAGCAGCATTTTTATAAACGATAAGGTCTTTCTCATTGATCACTCCATCGGCGTTTTGATCTACAAACACACCTTCAATAGGATTTCCTTCGTCATTATATACCTGCTCATACACGTAGAATGAACCGGCTGGATAGCCGATGCTGTGAATAGCAATATTATTTCCTGTACCACCGTCAATTCCGCCAAATCGTACTCCTACATAGTTGGGGTCATCGGTAATGGTCAGTTTCGTAATTTCATTTCGGTTATAGCTGATATTGTAATTCAGACTCCAGTTCAAGTCTTTGCTTACTATTGGTCGCCCTGTGATTGAAAACTCAGCTCCTTTGTTCACTAGTTCTCCAACATTTGTCAACAATTGGTTGCTAAAGTTTGTTCCTGCTGCTATTCCTACAGTATTTAACAGGTCGGTTGTCTTACGATAGTAAATATCAAAAGCACCACTGATACGGTTGTTCAGGAAACCGTAGTCCAATCCGGCGTTGTAGGTGGCTGTCTCCTCCCATTTCAGGTTCTCATCGTACGCTAACGGACGAATAAGAGAGATCATCTTATCACCGAAGAAATAGTTGGCACCTGCTTGGCTGTAACTGTATCTTCCCATCCAAGGATAATCGCCACTGCCCAAGTTCTGCTGTCCTGTGACTCCATAACCCAAACGGAGTTTTAAATCGGACATCACATTGCCGGCATCTTCCATAAAAGGTTCGTTGATGATTTTCCACGCGAAAGCAGCCGATGGGAAAAGTCCCCATTGATTGTCGGGGCTGAAGCGTGAAGATCCGTCGTTTCTCAACGTGAATGTCATTAGATAACGGTTCAGCAATGAGTAGTTCAGTCGTCCGAAGAAGGATACCACGTAACTCTCCGTTGAGTAATCGTTCCCATCCTTGTAGAACTCATTCCCGGTTTCAGATGCCATGGCGGCCGAATATGGGTAGGTGTTGTCCGACTCATTATAGAATCGCTGCCAAGAATAACCACCCATCGCATCGAAACGATGTATGCCCATCTCTTTGGCATAATTGAGGTAGAAATCGAGCAGTGTGTTGCTTTTGTACTGGTAATAGGTGGAGTTTTCACCCCATCCTGACTTGAAATTACCCCAGGTGTAGCTCATTGGTGAATTATCTTCAATAATCACATCTCCATCACTTTTTGAAATATCATATCCTAAATTGAGGTTAGCTCTTAGTTCTTCCAGGAATGGCATTCTATAATCCAACTGAATGTTCCCAATGCTTCTTATTACTTTAGATTTGTCATACTTTTGTTCAAGAATAGCAAGTGGGTTTGCCAGTCCAATATCGATTGGTGTCCCATCGGGTTTCAACGACATGTGATAACCATTACCGTAAGGGGATTCTGTTTCACTATAAACCGGCATGGTAGGATCAAATTGTGTAGCTGAGTTAATCGCTCCCTGATCTGCAAAGCGGTTGGTGTAGTACATTCCTCTGGCGTTTAGTTGTACCCTAAGATGGTCATCCAAGAAACTGGGAGAGAGATTCACACTACCGGTATATCTTTCCAGGTTGGAGGTCTTCAGAATACCATTTTCGTTGGTATAGCCTACAGAAACACGATAAGGTAATCTCTCACCTGCAGTACCGGAAACACTGAGGTTATGGTCTGTGCTTACGGCTGTTCTGAAGATCTGATCCTGCCAGTTGGTTTCAGTGTTACCCAATGCGGCTGCCTGCTGGCTATCTTCACCGAAGGAGTTGACCACATAATTTCTGAAAGTGGGAGCATCCATTACATCTACTGTCCCTGTCTTGTTACTTACAGAGACATTTCCATTGTAGGATAATCTCACTTTTCCTGAGTGTCCTTTCTTGGTGGTGATGATAATTACTCCGTTTGATGCACGCGAACCGTAAATAGCGGTTGCCGAAGCATCTTTCAGTACTGTAAAGGTTTCAATGTCGTTTGAGTTGATAGTGCTTAATGGATCAGCCATACCGCTCACGCCGGTAGCATTATCTACCGGTACACCATCGATAACAATGAGTGGTTCGTTGCTGGCCGACATGGATGAACCACCACGAATACGGATGCTGGAAGAGGAACCGGGTGCACCACCCGATGATACAACACTCAGACCGGCAACTTTTCCTGCCAACAGATCGGAGGGTGATGTTGCCAAACCTCTGTTTAGCTTGGTAGCATCTACAGCCGTCACCGAACCGGTTGCATCATCTTTCCTCACTGTTCCATAACCAATTACTACCAGCTCTTCCAGTAGTTCTGTGTCTTCTGCCATCACTATTCGGATGTTTGTTCTGTTGTTGATGGGAATGGATTGTGGTTTGTATCCTATATAGCTTATCTCCAACACTCCGTTAGCCGGAGCCTGTAGCGTAAAGTTACCATCATAATCGGTAACTGTCCCTGTTGAGGTTCCCTGTAATAGAATATTGACGCCAATCAATGGTTCGCCGGCAATATCCGTTACTGTTCCTCGCACACTTATCGTCGTGCCTGTCTGGGCAGTGACAGATACAATCATTAGTATACCCAATAGCATTGTCATCAGGAATACTCTTCTGCTTCTTCTGAATTTTAAATACATGTTGTTAACTTTATTAGATTAACGGATAATTAATTTATCTATTATTTTGAGCTCTTTGCAGCTACAAGCCTTAAGGTTAAGAAACTGTTTTATATAGAATGCAAAAAGAGACTCAATGCAAATATAATAAGTTTTGATGACGGGTGATAATTAAAAACAGTAATTAACTAATTAATGAAGTGCAATCGATTGCAAAGGGATACAATTGATTGTTAATAATGTATGGTATGAATTATGGGGTGTGGGGTGTGAATTATGGGCTGTGGGGTGTGGGGTAGGGTTACATATTTTTGTGTTCATAGTGATTTCTTTTTCTTTCTGGGATAAAATCTAATATTTATTCCTTGCTTTTTTACCGCGTAACATTTACCCTGTGAAATTCATGTGAACATATTTCATTGGGTGAACCCTGTGAAATAAATCAAAGATTTAATGCAAAGCATTATTTAGCAGGGCTAACCGATTACAAAACCGCGCGAGCGGG
>JAQVGF010000077.1:0-2969 GCA_028696875.1 Dysgonamonadaceae bacterium | reverse complement strand
GCGTAACATTTACCCTGTGAAATTCATGTGAACATATTTCATTGGGTGAACCCTGTGAAATAAATCAAAGATTTAATGCAAAGCATTATTTAGCAGGGCTAACCGATTACAAAACCGCGCGAGCGGGGAGAGTTTCAATCACCACTCTTTTGTCCTTTCTCCCTTGATATGTCGATGAATTTTTCAGAACTTTTCAGAACTTTTCAGAACTTTTCAGAACTTTTCAACTTTTCAACTTTCAACTTTTAACTCTTAATTCTTAATTGACCTCACACCTCACACCCCATACCACTCTTCTCCCTAATCTCTTCTCTTCCCTCGTATAATATTGCCCAGATGTTTCATAAATCGCTTTGTTGGCAAGTTTCTCATATAAGACTCAATGTGGCGTATGCGTTTATCTTCTAAAATTTGATCTTCTTCAATAAGAATACCTGTTTCTTCCACATCGCCAAATTCATCGTTAATGGCTGTGCCAAAAACTCTCATAGTGGGAGATAGGCTCATATATGCATTTATCAGAGGCGGAATATTAAATTTTAAGGCACGCACTTCCCGGTTAAGAATTTTATAATCTTCACTAAATGTTTTTCCTTTGAATAGGTCTTCCATTTTTTCAATATTTGTATGAGTTTCCAGTGCGTTTATTGGAACGATGAGTTTGTCCTTATCCGGAAAATGCTTTTGCATAAAATAAAGAATCATATTGCGTGCTTCCTTATTATAGGTGCCATACATGGTTACTTTTCCGAAAAAATATTTGATGGTTGGGTCTATTACTGAGAGTGCACCCAAACCGTCCCACAGATTATCCAATGCAAAAATACCTTTACGACTTCGTATAGTGGATTGGTATTCGAGCGAGACAAACGAACGTCCAAGCTCTACGGTATAGGGTAAATATTCTTCAATAAATTTCTGAGAGAAATTTAATAGATGAGCGGTGGCTAAGACAGGTTTGCCGGTTTCATCGAAATCGATATCCGATCCGCACAGAAATCGGTAACCGCCAAGTATCTCTTCTTGGTCCGGATCCCATACAATTAACTGGCGATACGGATTTTCCATGGTATCGTATCTGTCGATGTCTGCTTCTTTGCCCGTTCCGCCACCGTAATAACGAAAGGCTAATTCTCGCAGTCTGCCCACTTCCAACATAAGATTGGGAGCGTTGTGATGTGTAAATATATAGAGCTCATTGTTCGCTCTATTCGTGGGTCTCATTAGCTTGTCTGATGTTAACTCACTTTTGAGTAAATCTCTATCAATCGGATCGATAATTCTTCTCATAATACTTTTCTCAAATCTGACTTAATCTGTAAACAGATTCCTGAATGCTTTCTGCCCATTGCAAGGGCGTTTTGGTCTTGTCTAACGATTGCCAGGGAATGGGTTTGCCAAATGTAATTGTAAACTCATCGTTTTTCTTTTTCATCATTTCGTCAGCCAAATAAAGCATTTCTATATTTAAATTTAGACCAATTTTTTTTCTCCAATTCGATAAATTGTAAAAAAAATTAGAGTTTCTCCCTTCAAAATGAATGGGGATAATATCTCTTTTGTATGTGCGTGCTTTTACTACAAAACTTTTTGTCCAAGGTAAGTCTTTAATCTTGCCATTTTGTTTTCGAGAACAGAGACCGGCCGGAAAAGTTATAATTTGATTCTCCGATTCGTATGCATCGTTGAGCGCTTTCACCGAATCTTTCGCTTGCCAGCCGTGTTTGTTGACCGGTACAAATATTGTTTCTAAGTTTTCTATATTCAACAATATATCGTTTACCAAATACTTTATTTTTTTATCGTACTTCTCGCCCAAAACGGAGGCTAAGCAAATGCCATCCAATCCTCCCAATGGGTGATTGCTTACAAAAACAAATTTTCCCGTCTCGGGAATGTTTTCTTCACCTTTTATGTGGAGTGTTAGATTGAAATATTTCACACACGCTGTCATAAAATCCGATCCATATTGATCACTGTAAGTCTCGATAATATGATTTAATTCATCTTGATGAACTTTACGTTTTAAATAGTTTATCGCTACTTTTGGAATTTTGTTGTAATGTTTTTTTGCTTTTGCTTTCAAAACAGCATCAACGTCCAGTTTTTTTGGTGAACCGGAATTAGTAGTTTCATTTTCCATTTCTATTTATTTGATCCAAACGATTTACCTTATCTATTAACAGACAAATATACAAAACTCTGAGAGATTGAATAAATAATGATGCCTTTTTACTTTATTTTATGAATGGGTTAGAGTTGTAAGTGGTAAGTGGTAAGGTGATTTGGTGATTTGATGATGTGGAAATATGAGGATGTGAGGATGTGAGGATGTGAGGATGTGAGGATGTGATGATGTAAGGATATGAAGATGTGGTCAAACCAACAAAAACACAAAGTGCAAAAATTTTACAATTCTACCAATCAACGTTTAATCGTTTAATCGATTAAATTCTGATCGCGCGCATCGCGAAGCGAAACCTGGCTTAATTCTTTTTTGCTTCGCAACACACGGTTTACAAAACCGCGCGAGCGAGGATGTGATGATGTGGTCAAACCAACAAAAACACAAAGTACAAAAATCTTACAATTCTACCAATCAACGTTTAATCGTTTAATCGTTTAAACGTATAAACATATAATCGTATAATCGCATAAACATATAACCTATAAACATATTCAGATAATTTTCTACGTCAATTTTTTCTCCTTTAAACTCCTAAAAATAAGATTTATACAAAAATAAATGCAATTGTTGATAACTTTTTATCAAATAAAGTGTTGAAATGTGGGGGAAAGTGGATAATTTTTGTAATTTTACACCGTACAACTATTTTATTGAGATAATTAGTTAAAAAATGAATCAGTTTTTAGGAAATTTCGAAGCAAAAGCAGATGCAAAAGGTAGAATTTTTGTACCCGCTGTTTTTCGTAAGCTACTTCAATTGCAAGATGAAGAGTGGCTTGTG
>JAQVGF010000004.1:37661-38828 GCA_028696875.1 Dysgonamonadaceae bacterium | reverse complement strand
TAACGCTTATTGCTATCTACTATCTCATTAAAGAGAAGAAACTTACCGATACGAACAAGTTGATGGAAATGACCGATAATCTGGTATACGTCGGAACTGCATTTGTAACTATGGGAATGTTGTTAGGTGCAATTTGGGCAAAAGAAGCGTGGGGGCATTACTGGAGTTGGGATCCCAAAGAGACTTGGGCAGCAGCAACATGGATTTCTTATCTCATCTACATTCATGTCCGATTAAGAAAAGGTGTTAGTAATCGTACGGCTATGATAGTAGTAATAATCTCTTTTGTTATACTTCAAATATGTTGGTGGGGGCTTAATTATTTGCCATCAGCACAGCGGAGCATACATGTTTATTCGTGAAGATAGCACGCAAAGATGAATTATGCACGCAAAGTCGCGGAGTACGCAAGAGAGAATTTTATTAAACCTTTTTGGAATTATTTCTTAAAAAGCTCTTCGCGTTCTTGGCGTCTTAGCGAGAGAGAAACAAAAGAATGTATCACGCAAAGTTGCGGAGAACGCAAAAGAGAATTTATTGAACTTCTTTTTTCCAATTAAATAAACACTTGGCGCACTTGGCGTCTTAGCGTGAGAAAAACAAAAGAATGTATCACGCAAAGTCGCAGAGAACGCAAAGGGAATTTATTAAGCTTCTTTGTAGCTAATTAAAAATAATCTTCGCGCTCTTAGCATCTCAGCGAGAGTAAAAAATAAAATAAAATGACTGAAAACGAAATAGCAACCATAATCGTCAACACAGCATATGAGATTCACGTAAAACTAGGACCTGGCTTATTGGAATCAGTTTATGAAGAGATAATGTATTATGAGCTTGTAAAAGAAGGTTTATATGTTGAACGACAAAAACCAATACCAGTCTTTTGGGAAGGTCTTAAAATGAATATAGGATTTAGAGCAGACTTAGTTGTTGAAAATAAAGTTATTGTTGAAATAAAATCAGTTGAAACTATTCCTCGTGTATATTTTAAAAAGTTGTTGACTTATTTGAGAATTGCAGATAAAAGGCTCGGTCTTTTAATCAACTTTAATGAGGCGTTAATCAAAGATGGAATAACCCGAATTGCGAATAACTTATGATGAGATTCTTAGCTTCTATCATGTTTTAGCAAAAAAGATATCTTATCTCACACAAAATCGCGGAGAA
>JAQVGF010000004.1:0-37561 GCA_028696875.1 Dysgonamonadaceae bacterium | reverse complement strand
ATCAACTTTAATGAGGCGTTAATCAAAGATGGAATAACCCGAATTGCGAATAACTTATGATGAGATTCTTAGCTTCTATCATGTTTTAGCAAAAAAGATATCTTATCTCACACAAAATCGCGGAGAACGCAAAAGAGAATTTATTGAACTTCTTTTTTCCAATTAAATAAACACTTTGCGTTCTTAGCGTCTTAGCGAGAGAGAAACAAAAGAATGTATCACGCAAAGTTGCGGAGAACGCAAAAGAGAATTTATTGAACTTCTTTTTATCAATTTAAAGAAAGACTTGGCGTTCTTAGCGTCTTAGCGAGAGAGAAAACAAAAGAATGTATCACGCAAAGTTGCGGAGAACGCAAAAGAGAATTTATTGAACTTCTTTTTATCAATTAAATAAACACTTTGCGTTCTTATCATCTTAGCGAGAGAGAAAACAAAAGAATGTATCACGCAAAGTTGCGGAGAACGCAAAAGAGAATTTATTGAACTTCTTTTTATCAATTAAATAAACACTTTGCGTTCTTATCATCTTAGCGAGATAAAAAATCCCTGGCTGGCGCAGGTCTCTGACCTGTGCCTTGGGAGTTAAAAGACACAAGTCTGAAGACTTGCGCCAGCGTAAGAAAGTTGATGAGTTTATGAAAAATATAACCGAATTATGTCTCTGGAAAACAACGGAATGAAATATTTTCGAGTTTTTATAGACGTCGGTTTTAACCGACGGATATAAGAATTAGATGAAACCTGGCTTTAGCCACATTTTAAAACTCTTTGTTTAAACCTGAAAGGAATAGTGGCTAAAGCCAATAACAGATGCACAAACTTTAATCCCTTGACTAAGGTTAAGGGCAATAGAAAATAGAAAGAACTAATTTCAAAAATTAAAAATTATAAACCCAGTTTGAAAATCCTCAAGTGCTGATTGTTAATCTTTTATGCCCTTTATTTATGAAGGTGAAAACCTAATAATCTGCACTCAATCTGAGTCTCCACTTCAGGGGATTTAGTGGCAGTAGACTTATCGGAATAGACTCATAATTATTCTCACAATTACTTTTGCACACCTTATTCGCTCCTCCACTAAATAAAAATCACAAAAAACCTGTTTTTTGTGTCATAATGCGTATATTTGCGATAAATTAATACAAAATTGTAGTATATCCATTGTTTCAGATAATTCTACTTTTTGTAGCATTACCACATTAGTATGTCCACATTACGATTTAAAGTAGTTGAAGAAGCTTTCAAAAGAGAGCCTGTTTCTATCACTGTCCCCAAAGAGTTTCCTTCGGAATATTTTGGCAAATATGTGTTTAATCGCACTAAAATGTCGAAATACTTATCGAAAGATACCATGAACGTTATTATCAAAGCTATTGACGAAGGAGTTACGTTGCCTCACAACATATCGGAGCATGTTGCAGCCGGAATGAAAATGTGGGCTATGGAAATGGGAGCAACGCACTACACCCATTGGTTTCAACCCCTAACAGAGGGAACAGCCGAAAAGCACGATTCATTTATAGAATATAACGGTAGCCCATTGGAATGTGATATCCTCGAGCGATTCTCGGGAAAATTGCTTGCGCAACAAGAACCCGATGCATCCAGCTTTCCCAGCGGAGGTATTCGTAATACTTTCGAAGCGAGAGGCTACACAGCTTGGGACCCGTCATCACCCGCTTTTATTGTTGAGGACACGCTCTGTATTCCCACGGTTTTCATCTCCTATACGGGCGAAGCCCTCGATTATAAAACTCCGCTTTTAAAATCGCTTTCAGCAATTGATAAAGCATCTGTTGAGGTATGTAACCTGTTTGATAAGAATGTGAAAAAGGTTTATTCCTTTTTGGGATGGGAACAAGAATTTTTTCTGGTAGATCAAGCTCTTTATTCGGCTCGTCCCGATTTGATGTTGACTGACAGGACACTTATGGGACATGACAGCGCCAAGAATCAACAGTTGGAAGATCATTATTTTGGCGCGATACCTCCCCGAGTTGCTGCGTTTATGCGCGAACTTGAGTTTGAAGCTTACCGCTATGGAATTCCTATCAAAACGCGTCACAACGAAGTTGCTCCCAATCAGTTTGAGTTTGCACCTATCTACGGAGAAACCAATTTGGCAGTCGATCAAAACCTGATTGTGATGTCGTTGATGCACAAAATAGCTAATAAACACAACTTTCGGTTGCTTTTGCACGAAAAACCATTTCAAGGCGTAAACGGTTCCGGCAAACATTGCAATTGGTCGTTAGGAACCGATACCGGTGTAGGACTTTTTACTCCCGGTAAAACAGCCGAAGAAAACCTGCTTTTCGTAACTTTTTTGGTAAACACAGTTATGGCTGTCTATACACACAATGCGTTGTTGAAAGCCTCCATCATGTCTGCGAGCAATACACATCGCCTTGGAGCCAATGAAGCGCCTCCAGCCATTATATCAGTGTTTCTGGGAACCCACATATCGGCTGTGTTAGATAAAATTGAAGAGAGCGCTGAAAATAACATCATCACCATGGATGAACTCAAACGCATGAAACTGGGCGTTGCCCATGTGCCTGAAGTATTAATCGATAATACCGATCGCAACAGAACATCTCCTTTTGCCTTTACAGGTAATCGTTTTGAGTTCCGAGCAGTAGGATCTTCGGCCAACTGTTCGTCAGCAATGTTTGTTCTCAATTCAGTGGTCGCAGCACAATTAAATTCTTTCACCAAAGAGGTTTCTGCAAAAATTAACGAAGGCATGCACAGAGAGCAAGCCATTTTCGATACTTTGCGCAGCTATATTAAAAAGTCGAAACCCATTCGTTTCGATGGAAACGGTTATAGCGATGAATGGAAAGATGAGGCGCAGAAACGCGGTTTAGATTGCGAAACCAGTGTCCCACTTATTTTCGATGCTTATACTTCGCAACAATCGGTTGAAATGTTCCGCAGTGTGAGTGTACTCAACACTGTTGAGTTATCGGCACGCAACGAAGTGAAATGGGAAGTATATACCAAAAAGATTCAGATCGAATCACGTGTATTGGGCGATTTGTCAATCAATCACATCATTCCGGTAGCCACAAAATATCAATCGGCATTGTTGGATAATCTCTATAAAATAAAAATTGTGTTCGATGAAGTGCGTGCGGCTGAGTTATCAGAAGAGGATGCATCACTCATTGAGCAAATTGCTACTCACATCTCCATAATTAAAAAGAATGTTGATGCTATGGTGGAAGCCCGAAAAGTAGCCAACAAAATGGAAGATGCACGTGAGAAAGCGATTGCTTATAGCAATATGGTTGAGCCCTACTTCAATGTTATTCGGTATCATGTAGATAAATTGGAGCTTATTGTGGATAATGAAATTTGGCCATTGCCAAAATATAGGGAGTTGCTGTTTATCAGCTAATTAGATAAAAAGAGCATCTTAGAGAAAGTGATTGAAGAGAGTGTTAATCTCTTTTCTCTTTTGTTTTTCCGGGTTTTCCCACAACGTGCACATTGCGGGTCTAACCAGTATTGTGAATAATTTTAAAATAAAGGGGCATTAAATGGACCGTGCGGTTTGGAACCGCATTGTCCGAATGTTTCCTATATTTCAGTAACTACTAACTCTCATCAGCAAAAATCTTCACCTAATTTAAACCTTACATCGTTCATAAAATGTTTAATACGGTGTTCGTCCTCTTTTTTGCAAATAAGCAATATTTTGTCCGATTCGGCAATTATGTAATCATCTAAACCCTGAACTAACACTAATTTTTTCGTGTTAGTAGCAACCACGTTGTTCGAACTTTCAATGTAAATCACTTCGCCTCTTAAATGTACATTGTCGTTCTCATCGCGTGGCGATGCTTCTTGTAGTGATGTCCATGAGTCTAAGTCGGACCAGCCAAACGTAGATATAATCACAAAAACATTGTCTGCTTTCTCCAATATTCCATAATCGATGGATATATTGGGACAAAATGGAAAACTTGTATTAATAAACTCCTTTTCTTTGGCTGTGTTAAAAAGATGAGCGCCCTCGTTAAACGTGTTGGATATGTCGGGCAAATGCATTCTGAATGCTTTCATTATTGATTTTAAACTCCAAATAAAGATCCCTGAATTCCAAACAAATTCGCCACTCTTCACAAATGCCTCTGCGAGTTCTTTGTTGGGTTTTTCGGTAAATGTTTTTACTTTATGCACACCATCTACTTTGTCCTTACACACTTGAATGTATCCGTAGGCCGTTTCCGGACGCGTTGGTTTAACTCCCAATGTAAGCAGCACATCGTGTTTGGTTACAAACTCTAAACCCTTTTCGATATCCTCAATAAATTGATCGCTCTTTAGAATCAAATGATCCGACGGAGCAACTATTATGTTAGCTTCGGGATTAATGGTCTGAATACGATAGGTTGCATATGCAATGCAGGGAGCCGTGTTCCGTCGAATGGGTTCTAACAAAATTTGGTCGTCCGATAGTTCAGGCAATTGCTCTTTGGTTATCTCAGCATACCCATCGTGTGTGACAACGAAAATGTTTTCTGGAGGAATTATTTTATTAAATCGGTCAAAAGTTGTTTGAAGGAGGGAACGGCCTGTACCAAAAAAATCTAAAAACTGTTTCGGCATTTTCTCATTGCTATATGGCCAAAAGCGATTTCCAATGCCACCGCTCATGATGATGCAGTAATTGTTGTTTTTCATTTATCTCATTTTTATGCGTGAGCAAATAGCTATTTGCTTCATTCTTTCTATGTACAAAGATATGTCTGCTTATAACGTCTTTTCAGCATCACTTGTTCATATATTTACCTCCAAGGAGATTTAATTTTAGAATATTATCACAAAGAAGTGTTCAACTGTTTTGCAATCCAAAAAATATGTCTATTTTTGCAGTATCAAAACTGATCTACTTATTTAAAAAACGCCCGGATGGCGGAATCGGTAGACGCGCTGGTCTCAAAAACCAGTGGATTAATTTCCTTGCCGGTTCAATCCCGGCTCCGGGTACGAAGGGAACCCCTGATTGTCGGTTGATAGTCAGGGGTTTTGATTTTAGAGTTAAATAGCACATTGAGGCTTCCAGTCCGTATTGTGCATAAAACTTCAATGCTTTCAATTGTAATCTATTGCCTATGCGGTTTTGGAACAGCATTGTTCATTTAGAATCTCCATAAGGAAATTCTTATCAAATCATGCAAGTGCGTGGTAGCAGGATTTAGAAAATGATATGTTGGTGGATTTGCGGGGTAAACTGTGTGTCTGTTCGTGATTAATTAGCCGGATAATTAATCACGCGCAACGGTATATTTATAAATAGGCATTAAACATATGACCTTTAGAGGTGGTGCAAAGCGGATGTTTAAGGTTTTCAATTCTGAAAGAAGAAAAATAGAATCTCGTTACATTGCTTCATCCATTATCTTGCAACTGGGTATCATTTTTTCTAAAGAGTCATTTATCTCATTTTTAAGATGAAAAATACTTTTTGTGTACCCGGTTTCTTTTAACGATGTAACAAATTCATGATGCGACCGCCCTTTTCTATAATCAGGCTCATTTTTGGGATGTTTGAGGTATTTCTGAAATGTGGTAGCTGGTTCATCAAAATTTAGTACGGCATGATAAAACAGCATACCTTTGCCTCGATACATCGAAGAACCCATTATTTTTTTCTCCCCCAGTGCAATATCCGATATCCCTCGCGTTCTAAACCTAACAAAATGATCTTTTTCTATAGCTGCAATAATGTGATTGTTGAATTTATTGAACAGATCTTTTGGTTTCATTACATTCTTGTCGGTAATTACGGCCGAAATAATTAAGTTGTTGGGTGTTAGCATTACTGTTTGTCCGCCCGTTCGTCTTTTTAATACACTTATGTTGTCCCTCAGAACAAGTGATTCAACCACTGAGTCATCAGCTTTGTTAGACGCACCCAACACAATATATTGTTTGTCGGGTATCCACAAAAGAAACTTATTGGATTGTTGATTCAATAAATGGATATCAGGAAGATTGTATTCAGAAACGATTACCATTTTTATTTATTTTATTCTTGCGAATTAATTGATCGAAAAACTGTATAAGAAGATTTTGGTAATTTGAAAAAACGTGTGTTACACTCAAATCCATCGATGTAACACACGTTTTAAACAGACAAATTCACCGCTCGCGCCAATTTACAACATTTCGACTTCGTTCAATGACCGTCGGCTTGCTCTGTGGAATAATGCTTTGTATTAAATCTTTGATTTATTCCACAGGGTGAATGCTACGAAGCAGAAAGAATTTCACTCCCTTTCTGCAACGAGGGGTCTATGGTGCAGCGTTTTTAACGCATAAAATAAACATCTCAAATTTTCTTATTATCAAGATAAAATAAAATGACAATCAGAAAAACAGCACGTTCAAAGCGTCAAGTTGTTTCGGCACAATCCCCAAGTAAATCAATCCCCAAGTAAAATACTTACTTTTAAGTCTCTCAAAGACTGTTTATGAATTGCTTGGTCTATTTATGAATTGCCTGGTCAAACGCATCAAACCCCACTTCAAAATATATTTCTGAAATCGTAGGATGAGCATGAATAGTATTTGCTACGTCATATATTGTGCCTTCAACTTTGAGATAAGCTCCCGCTTCAGCAATCATATCGGTGGCATGTTTGCCCACAATTTGAACACCCAACACTTGTCCGTATTTCTTTTCAGAAAGCATACGTATAAAGCCTTCGGTGTTACCTTCAATCATTGCCTTTCCGTTTGCCGACAATGGGAATTCATTTACTTTATATTCGTAACCTTCTTCTTTTATCATATCCTCGGTCATACCTATCTGTGATATCTCCGGACTGGTATACATGTTGATGGGATAGGTTGAATAGTCAAAACTTCCTTTCACACCTTTTATTGCATTCACAACGTGAATGCCTTGTGCTGATGCCATGTGTGCAACAAAGCTTTTACCGGCTGCATCTCCAATGACATATACATTCGGTACGTTTGTTTTAAAGTCGTTATCAGTTTTTATAAAACCGCGTTCGGTTAGTTCAAAAGGTGTTTCACTTTCGGGGATGATTGCTTTACGTGAACTGCAATTTACCAACAAATCACATTCTATTTTTTTATCGCCAACAGTTAATTTTCCTTCGGAGTATTTTGAAGGGTAGCCCTCCTGAATCAGCTCAATTCCGTTTGAAGCTATATTTTTGGTGATGTAGTCGATAAGGAATGGGTCAATGCCATCCAAAAAGTACGAACTATTGGCAACAAGTGTAACCTTCTTGTCAATTAGTTTAAAGAACTGAGCAATTTCTACTGCTGAAACATGATTCCCTGCTACAACTATTTTTTCGGGGAAATCATCTAAATCAAAAAGATTTTCCATTTCCACACTTGGAGCATTTTCTAATTTATCGTCCAGTTTTTTAGGTTTAGATCCGGTAGCAACAATAATGTTTTCTGCAGTTATCTTTTTACCGTCTACATACACACTTTTGTCTGAACCAACTTTTGCTGTTCCATTGATAACCTCAATGCCATTCTTCTTGAGAAGGAAGCTTACACCTGCTGTTAGCCTCTTTGTAATCTTTTTAGTTCTTTTTTTAACGGTATCCCAATTGAAAGAGATATTATCCAAATCGACACCATCGATTCCAAACTCGGAAAGTATTTTTGTTTTCTCAAACACTTTAGCACTTTCCAGCATTGATTTTGAGGGTATGCATCCCCAGTTAAGACACATGCCACCAATATATTGTTTTTCTACAATAGCAGTCTTAAGGCCTAATTGCCCGGCTCTAATTGCTGCGACATATCCTGCTGGGCCGGCACCTATAATTATAAGATCGTAATCCATGTTATTTTGTTCTTGTGAGTTCATTTATTATTCTGTTCTAAAGTTATAAAAGAAATCTATCCCCAACTTTTATTCATAAGGGATAGATTAGTGTGTTAATCCATTATCAATGCAATGGGATCAGAAAGGTATTCCATAATTTTATTTACAAAGCGTGATGCTTCTCCACCATCTACAATACGATGATCAACAGAAAGAGATAACGCTAAGACATTTCCAGGTACTACGGCATCGTCCTTAATAATTGGTTTCTTAACAATGCGACCAACACCTAAGATCCCTGCCTGTGGATAGTTGATAACCGGTGTGGCAAAAATGCCTCCAATAGAACCATAATTAGTGATAGTAAATGTGCCACCCTTCATGTCATCCATGCTAAGTTTGCGACTATTCGCTTTGTCAGCCAATTCAGTAATTTGTTGTGCTATTTCCTTGATGCTTAATTGGTCTGCATCTTTTATAACAGGTACAACAAGTCCTTCAGCAGTATCTACAGCTATTCCAATATTATACCGATTGTTGAAAATCATTCTATCATTCTCTAAATCCATTTGAGAATTTATTTGTCTGTGATGTTTCAATGCATGAACTACAGCTTTGACAATGAAAGGTAAGTAGGTCAATTTGACATCTTCGTCAGCAAATGATGTTTTGTATCTACTTCTTATATTGATAAGTTCTGATATTTCCACTTCCTCAAACACAGTCATGTGTGCTGCGCTCTGTTTAGAGTTTAGCATGTTTCTCGAAATAGTTTTTCTTATCTGGCTTAATGGCTCATAAGTAAACTCATCGGTTGGAATTTCATGTTTTTTTACTTTGCCTTTTTTGGCAGGTTTAAAGTTTTCGATATCAGCTTTGGTAACTCTTCCGGAAGGACCGGTTCCTTTCACTTCGTTGATATCAATGTCCATTTCCTTAGCCATAGCTCTTGCTACCGGTGTAGCTAAAGCTTTACGTTCAGGTTTTGCTTCCTTTTCAGGTTCTTTCTCCGAGCCTTCGTCGCTGGCTGCCATTACTGCACCTTTTCCGGCTGTTTCCATTGTGCCTACTACAGCAGCAGCTTCTTCTTCTTCGAAATCCTCTTCTTCAGGCTCGGGAGCGTACTCTTTTTTAGCCTCTTCTTGCGCATCTTCACCATGTACACCTTCAATTTCTATTTCAACCAATGGTTCTCCTACAATAGCTACTTCGCCAACTTCACCAAATAGTGCCACAATAGTCCCATCCTTCGGAGAGGGAATATCGGCAACCACTTTATCGGTTTCCATTTGTACCAGATTATCTCCGGTTTTCACTTCTTGGCCTTTTTTTACGTACCATTCAAGAATGGTTCCTTCTTCAAGACCTTCACCTATATCGGGAAAATTAAATATATATCTCATTTGATTAAAATTTAGAATTTGACTGTTTTCTCTATTTCGTAGAATATCTGCTCAGGTGAAATCATATAGTGCTTTTCACCTTGTGCCAACGGAACAATTGTATCAAAACCCATTACCCGTTTTGGCGGTGCTTCAAGATGCAAGAAAGCTCCTTCGTTTGCAATAGCAATCAATTCGGATCCAACACTAAACGATTCTGGGGCTTCTGCAACCACCACTAAACGTCCTGTTTTTTGAATAGAGTTTATAATTGTTTCTTTGTCAATCGGATAAATGGTCCTTAAATCTATCAATTCTACAGATATGCCTGCTTCTTTGGTCATCACCATTGCTCTTTGGCATTCGCGAATCATAGCACCAAAAGCTACCAGAGTTACGTCCGTTCCTTCATTCAGCACTTTAGCTTTTCCCAGAGGGATACTGAATTTGTCATCATTAACTTCTTGTTTCACCGCACGATATATACGTTTTGGCTCCATAAAAATAACCGGATCGTCACTTTCGATAGCTGCAATTAACAAACCTTTCGCATCGTGAGGTGTAGAGGGAACCACAACTTTTAAACCCGGAATATGAGAATAGAATGCTTCCGGGCTTTCGGAGTGATGTTCCAATGCATTAATTCCTCCACCATATGGAAAACGAATTACTAAAGGGGCTTTAAATCTGCCTCGAGAGCGGTTGTGCATGCGTGATACATTCGAGATGATTTGATTAAATGCAGGATATGAAAAACCTTCAAACTGCATTTCTATAACCGGACGCAATCCTGACAGTGCCATCCCTAATCCTGTTCCAACAATTGCAGATTCTGCCAAAGGAGTATCAAATACTCTTTCAACGCCATGTTTTACTTGTAGACCTTCGGTCACTCTAAAAACGCCACCCTCAACGCCTACGTCCTCTCCATATACAACCACCGATTTATCTTCGGCAAGTTTAATGTCTAAGGCATTATTAATTGCCTTAACCAATGTCATTACACTCATTTTCTATTCTCCTTCCAATTTAAAAACTGTTTGTATTCTGCTTTTTGTTTTTTTAGGTCTTCGGGCATATCTACATACATATAGTCAAATACTTCATCCAATGGATAAGGTCCGAAATTTTCTGCCTCTAAGAACTCTTTATCAACTTCTTTTCTCTTCTTTTCTATTAGATCATCTTCATGTTCCACTTTTAACCCTTTGTTGTCCATATATTTCTTCAATCTGATTAATGGATCGGACAATGCCCATTCCACTTCCTCTTCTTTTGTGCGATATTTAGTGGGATCATCGGAAGTTGTATGAGCACCTCTTCGATAGGTAAGTGCCTCTATCAAAACAGGACCTTTACCTGAACGCGCATGTTCCGCTGCTTCTTTATAAGCTAAGTACATGGCAAAGAAATCGTTTCCGTCTACTTTGATACCTTTCATGCCGTAAGCAACAGATTTTACTGCCAAATTAATTGCTTTTGTCTGTTTGCTAACCGGTAAGGAGATAGCATATTGATTGTTTTGAACTGTAAATACTACAGGAGCATCCCAAACAGTAGCGAAGTTTAATGCTTCATTGAAATCGCCGGTCGATGTTCCACCATCCCCAATAAAGGGGAAGACAACATCTTTTTTGCCTTGATATTTAATAGAGTAACCAATTCCGGCAGCATGTTGGAATTGTGTTCCAATAGAGATACTTACCGGTAAAACATTTTTTGCTTTAGGGTTACTAAAATTGCTCCCTTGTTCATTACCATTGTAATATAAGAAAATTTCTTTCATTGTTACACCTCTTGCAAGCATTACGCCCAATTCTCGAAATGCCGGAACAAGCCAGTCGTTTTCTTTCATGTTCATTCCAGCAGCAATATGAATAGCTTCCTGTCCCTGGTTGGGTGGATACGTATACATACGCCCCTGGCGTTGATAAGAAACAGCCATTTCATCAGCAACGCGCTCATAAAGCATATCTTTGTATGCTTTAATAATCGTCTCATCGTCTAAATCAGGCATTAGCTCTTGGTTCACAACTTTACCGTCATTATCGATAATCCTGAGCATTTTATCTTCTAATGGATTGAATTTTTTAAAAATCATTTATCTAATCTTTTAAGTTGAAGTTATTTAAAGTTTTTATGTAATTAAGTTTGATTGAAAAAAAAAGATTGTCCGTTTTTTATAACACTCAAATCATAGTTTAGTTCTATAATGAGAACGTGACGGAATTATGTTAATCTCACTTTTATACTGTAGAAATCTAATATAATATAGAAAGTGAAATAATAAATTGAAAGATTTACCGATGTGTTTAATAGTGTAATCAAATTTTAATATCGAATTTTAATCAATGTGACAATTAAAAGCCTTGATAACTTGCAAAATGTTTATTCCATGCATCCGTCATTTGCTTTGTAAAAACAGCTATTTCACACATTTATGTTTTAGAATTTAGCGAGGATTTTGTCAAATTTAACATGAGTGAATTATCAAGTTGTTTCAATTTGTAGTCGTTTTTAAGTGAGTTTTGATCTATTTTAAAGTAGTTTTACTATATTTGTACAGAACACAATTAAAACCAACATTATGAAAACTTCCAAAGATTATTTTGCAACTATTGCACTACTACTGTTTGTTACTTTAATTGGCTATTTATCGTGTAATTCTACCTCTCAACAGCGCAACAATAAAGAGAGAGTTGCTTCAGAAAACTATGTAAATTATTGTGCCGGGTGTCATGGCGATAATCTGGAGAAATTTGAGAATAAAGTATGGATGGATGAAGAAGGGACAACTTCAATTGAGGAGAGCATTAAAAATGGAATAATAGAAATTGGAATGCCTGCTTTCGAAAAAGCATTTTCTGATTCTGAAATTGAAGCATTAGCACACTATGTTAGAAAAGGAATTCCTACAGATAGAGATTTATTGAAACCAAGTGTTCATGCCGATCAAATTATAGAATCTGAGGTTCATCGTTTTGTGATGGATACTGTTGTGTTGGGATTGGATGTTCCGTGGGGTCTTGCATTTTTACCAAATGGTGATTTACTGATTTCTGAAAGAAGTGGCACCCTGCACACTTTTTCCAATGGGGAATTATCACCTCCAATAGAAGGTTTACCACCCATAATGGCATTTGGTCAAGGTGGATTGTTAGACTTAGCGCTTCATCCTGATTATGATGAAAATGGATGGATTTATATCTCTTATTCAGCGTTAAACACAGAGAGCGACAGGAGGATTGGTAATACCGCAGTGATGCGTGCCCGTTTGCAAGGCAATAAACTTATTGATCAAGAGGTTTTGTACAAAGGAACTCCGGATACGGATAGAGGACATCATTTTGGTTGCAAATTGGCTTTCGATGGCAAAGGATACCTGTACTTTGGAATAGGAGAACGAGGACAACATTTTGATTTCCCACAAAAGCTGGACAACTCCAATGGGAAAATACACAGAATTCACGACGATGGAAGAATTCCCGTAGACAATCCGTTTGTGGATACTCCCGGTGCAATAAAATCTATCTATTGCTATGGCAATAGAAATCCACAAGGCAACAGCTTTCATCCTGAAACAGGTGATTTGTGGGAAACAGAACATGGTCCAATGGGCGGAGATGAACTAAATTTGATAAAACCCGGTTTAAATTACGGTTGGCCTGTTATATCGTATGGTAAAAATTATGATGGTACAGTTTTAACGGAATTAACACACAAAGAAGGCATGGAACAACCCGTTATTCAATGGACTCCCTCAATTGCTCCTTGCGGAATGACTTTTGTGACTGGAGAGAGATTCAAAAATTGGGAGAATAACATCCTTGTTGGTTCTCTCAGATTTGATTACATTGAACGAATTGTATTAGAGGGGCAAAAGGTGGTTCATCAAGAAAAATTAGTTGAAGGAATTGGTCGCGTAAGAAATGTTGTAATGAGTCCCGATGGGTTGGTTTACATCGGACTGGAACAGCCGGGTAGGATTGTGAGGCTAATTCCGGTGGAATGAAAAAAATTAAGAATTAAGAATTAAGAATTGAGTCCCACTTTGAAATGCTAACCTCACTCATTCCCGTCCCTAAATCCCCTGAAGGGAACTTTGGCAGAACGCTGATTATTAGGCTTCTCCCTTTAGGGACAAAGGGCAGAAAAAGTCTAATAATCAGTATTGGAATCTTTTTGGAGTGAACTTAGAATTAAAAATGATAAATGATAGAATGTAGAAGAGACGCAATATTTTGCGTCTTTTACAAAGAATCGACCTCTAATAACGAATTGTTTAATCAAAAAACCTGAAAAGTTACAATATATATCAATGATTAATTTCTTCCAAACTTCTCTTTTTTTTCTGTTTTTCATCTTCACAACGTGGAACTTATTTGCACAAAGCAATAACACTGTTTCCGAGACAGACACTATTATACCCTTGGGAGAAGTAATTGTAAATGCATATCAATCAAGCAGTAAATTAAATCGTGTTCCCGGGAGTTTATCGGTTCTTATCAATAAGTCTATTTCGGCTTGGGATGCTAATTCCATGGCAACAACTATCAACTCTTTGCCCGGAGTTTCTATGCAAAGCGGAACTTATGCCACCAGCAGAATTGTTATCAGAGGTATGGGTAGCCGAACACCTTATAATACCAATAGAATTAAATTTTATTTAAACGATATTCCGATTACTTCCTCCGACGGCGTTTCCAATCCCGAGGATATAGATTTACAAATGATTGACAGATTAGAAATCGTAAAAGGTCCCGCTTCTGCTTTGTACGGATCAGGATTGGGTGGAACAATCAATATGTATACATCCGAAAAGAAACAGACAGGTACCAACGCACAATTTCATTACGGAGCTTTCAATACATTGAAAGCTAATATAAGCCAAAGTTTTGTCACGAATAATCTCTCTTTGCAAGCTCACCTTTCTGCCACAAATTCAGATGGCTATCGCGAAAACAATTATTTGAAAAAACGTACAGCACTTGTTGCCGGGGACGCAAATTTAAAGTTGTTTGATCTTGAATACTTTTTCTATACCACTTACATGAATGCCGGGATACCAAGTTCTATTGGCAGAACACTTTTTGATACTAATCCCAAAGCTGCAGCACAAAACTGGAAAGAGATTGCCGGCTATAAAAGATATCAAAAAGGTGTTGCAGGAGCATCATTTATCAATCGATTGAATGAGCACTGGCAAAATAAATTGATGCTGTTTGGAAAATGGAACGATAGTTTTGAGAGACGACCTTTCAACGACTTAGATGACGGGTCACGCGGTGGAGGAATTAGAAATAAATTGAGTTACACTTCTTCAAAGATAAATGTAATTGTGGGCTTTGAGTGGATTACTGACGATTACAAATGGTTGATGGAAAAGGATGATGTCCTGCTAAATAAAAATAAAGAAAACAGAAATCACCTGAATCTGTTTAGTATTGTTTACTATCAACCTACCTCGAAAATAAATATTTCCATTGCAGGTGCTTTCAACAAAATTGGCTATAAATTGGAAGACCAATTTAAGGAAGATGGCGACAAATCAGGCAATCGGAGTTTTCCCTCCATGTTTTCGCCTCGCATTGGCATCAACTATGCTCCACACCAAAAATTGGCTTTGTATGCATCGGTTGGTCACGGTTTTTCGCTTCCTTCCCCCGACGAAACTTTGTTGCCCGAAGGCAACATCAATCCGGATATTAAACCGGAAGAAGGAGTTCAGTATGAATTGGGCGCACGCCTATTTTTGTTTAACAAAAAAATGGAAGTTGATGGTACGCTCTATGCAATAGAATTAGACAATCTGTTGGTTACAAAACGATATACCGAAGATATCTTTACCGGTATAAATGCGGGTAAAACTCGCCATCGCGGCATTGAACTATCTGTTCGAAACAGACTGTTTTCGTATAAAAAATTCCCGGGCAATCTAACCTCAGATATTAGTTACACCTTTTCGAAAAATAAATTTATCGATTTCACAAGTGAAGATATAAATTATGATGATAATCTATTGCCAGGTATTCCTAATTATTCCACTCAGATAAGTTTCCATTGGTCTCCCATTAAATCTATACTGATTGATGCGCAATTTCAATCCGTTGGTCGACAGTTTTTGGACGATGCCAACACGCTGTACGAATCATCTTACTTTCTAAGCAACTTGAAAATCTCAAATCGATTTGATGCTTTCAAAGATTCTTCTCTTACAGCATATATAGGTGTAAACAATATCACCAATTCGCACTATGCATCCATGGTAATTGTAAATGCCAAGGCATTTGGGTCTGACGAACCCCGCTATTATTATCCGGGATTACCAAGACACGCATATATCGGGTTGATTTGGGATTTTTGATGTTTTAGTCGCTTGAGGAACTTATTCAGTTAAAATTTATCAGAATCTGCTAAAGAGGTTATTTTGTCGCAATAAATTTCCCTATATTTGCATTATTAATTAATTACAAACAGACATTTCTATTTTTTATTCAGATGAGAGTTAACACAACGATGGTATGCGGACTGTTTACAATTATCCTGTTTGCAGGAAACGTTTTAAACATTGAAGCAAAGCCAACAGAAAATATTGAATTAGCCCACGATTTAATAGCACAACAAAATCCACCCAGCCCGACCGGTAAAATAATTGAAGTTCCCGATATTGACCCCATGTTTACGGGTGGAAGTCACGAAATGAATCGTTTTATTTCAAGATCTTTGAGATATCCGCGAGAGGCAGCAGAAAAAAATATACAAGGATTGGTGGTCTATAATTTTGTGGTAGAATTAGATGGATCGTTATCCAACTTTGAAATTATGCATCGCGCTCATCCACTTTTAGATGCAGAGGCTTTACGTATAATTAAATCGATGCCTGCCTGGCGACCTGCAGTCTATAAAGGGGAAAATGTGAGAGCACGCCAATACGTTCCCATGTATTTTAAGTTAAATAAAAATGCTCGTTCATCCAGAAGAGCACAAAGTCGCAAAGTTATGCCAATCGATCCAAACGAGGAGATTTTTACCATCGTGGATCAGATGCCCGAATTTCCTACTGGAGAAGAAGGTTTGGGTAGATTTCTTTCAGAATTTATTCAATATCCCGTGCGAGCCAAACAAGAAGGTATTCAAGGTCGCATATTGTGTGCATTCATTGTCCGAAAAGATGGTACTATCTCAAACCTGGAAATTGTGAACGGTTTAGATAACGAGTTAGACAACGAAGCGTTGCGCGTTTTGAGCATGATGCCAAAATGGACACCCGGCAAAAATAACAACGAAACTGTAAGTGTTAAATGTATTTTGCCTATCGATTTTAAAATTGATGAAGAGGAGATGGTGAGTGGTGAGTAGGTTAATTACGAATTACGAATTACGAATGACCTTTTTATCAACGGTAATTTCACGTATCAACTTTTCACTCCTCACTTCTCACTTCTCACTCCCCATTTAATAAGGTAATAAGGTTAGGTTTAGAGGTGATTCCCACGGTTACTAAGCTCTAAATACAAATCCAAATAAGGTTTTTTTAATGCAAGAATCGAAAATCGGGAATCGGGAATCGAAAATCGAAAATCGGAATTAGGTTAATAGTGGGGATTTAAGACTCATAATACATAACGCGCGGCATTTTACCATTCGTAATTGGTAATTAGTCATTTGTAATTCAATAAGGAGTAAGTCCACTACCAATCTCAATATCATATCGGCTACCCCATACCCCAAAACTCATACCCCACACCCCTTTCCACTCTTCACTCTTAACTCCTCACTCCCCATTTAATAAGGTAATAAGGTTAGGTTTAGAGGTGATTCTCACGGTTACTAAGCTCAAATACAAATCCAAATCCAAATAAGGTTTTTAAAATGCAAGAATCGAAAATCGGAATTTGGGAACATAATGCAATATTTAATTCTTGTAACGAGTATCGAGATCATTCATTCGTAATTCGTAATTAGTCATTTGTAATTCAATAAGTTCAAAGTTCACTACCAATCTCAATATCATATCGGCTACCCCATACCCCAAAACTCATACCCCACACCCCTTTCCACTCTTCACTCTTAACTCCTCACTCCCCATTTAATAAGGTAATAAGGTTAGGTTTAGAGGTGATTCTCACGGTTACTAAGCTCAAATACAAATCCAAATCCAAATAAGGTTTTTAAAATGCAAGAATCGAAAATCGGAATTTGGGAACATAATGCAATATTTAATTCTTGTAACGAGTATCGAGATCATTCATTCGTAATTCGTAATTAGTCATTTGTAATTCAATAAGTTCAAAGTTCACTACCAATCTCAATATCATATCGGCTACCCCACACCCCACACCCCATACCACTCTTCACTCTTCACCCTCCTTTTCAAACTCAAACTTCCTTTGCCCCTCATACGTGTTTATAAAAACCGTGAAGTTTTTCTTTTGCAAACTCTCCAGATTAAATGACATATAAGAGAGGGTAGGAGCTCCCAGAGGATCATCTTCGCGGGAATAGCTAAAATAAAGCGTTTGTTCGTCAGCACTCATATCTCTATATAAGCCGGCTCGATGCGATTTTGAGTGATAATCTACCTCAAAAGAGATGTTTAAAAAGATGCCGCTAACCCAAACGCTAATAATTCTTACCGGATCTGTTTTTACATCATTCGGATAACCTTCTTTCTTGATAGAGCCCATAAAAATTCGGCGAACACTATTTACTTTTATAACACCTTTTTCCAAAGGTGTGTAATTTAGTATTACTCGATTTCCATCCTCGATCTCTAAATTTGTTGTTCCCTCGGGAGTTAAGATTGTTCCGTTATCCAAGCGAAAAGTGACATCATCGCCCACCTTTTTTACAATTGCAAATTCCACTAAAAAATCATCAATACGAGTAGACTCTTTATCACAACCAAAAAAAAGCAACAGAAAAATAAATGAATATAACAGTATGTTTTTCCTCCCCATTTATAACAGCTAATTATATTAATTTTGTACAACCGACAAGTGATTGATTAAAGTATTTGCATACATTTCTATGATTTTTTCTTTCAAAAAATCAGTGTCTTTATTCTGAATGTCAATTTTATCAATTTGTTTGTCTACGTAAGCAATAAAAGTTTCTTTCTCTTCCGCTGTATATTTATCAGTGAATTTATCCGCATCCTTTATCAGATCATAAGCCACATAATTATGTGGATAAAACTCATAATTTCTGAAAATTTCTTCATCAATCAGATTTGCAACTTCTTGTAAAATAGTTGTTCTATTATGTGTATCTGTTATGGAGTCTATTTTTTCATTCAAAGGTTTGCCTAATTTAAAACAAACTCTTCCTTTATATCCAACAATGCCTGTAAGCATATTCTCAAGATCATCTTCATTCGATTTTTTATAATCGGAGAAATCACGTTTGAGTTGATATTCTTTGGCTTTCAGGTAATCACACGGATCATATTCATAAGAAACAGACAATGGAACCATATTTAATGCTTTTAGAGGCTCTATCGGGTTTTTGCTATTCACAAGTGAGAGCATTTTTAGCAAGCTTGTTTGCGTTCTATCGTTTGAATCTTTTGCTCGTCCTTCGCGCTGAGCAATCCATACGGACTGGTTATCGGCGGTAACTCTTTGATGGATATAATTTGATAAATGTTTTGATTCGATAATTACTTGACGTATAGAAACGCCTCGTTTCACAATGAAGCATCTATTTAGTTTCATCAAAGTCGTAATCCAGGGATAAATAAGTAAATTATCGCCAATGGCCACTTCGGTAGTTTGATATCCTTTTTCATGCAAAAGAATATTGAATAAAGCAGCATCCAAAATGATATCACGATGATTTGATATGTACGTATTACTTTGACTTATGTCCACATTGGCGGGATTTGTCAACTCGAGTTTATCAATGTTTTTTTGTATAAACTTCGAAATCAGGGTGTAAATAACATTTTCCTGAAAATCTGATATAGTTTCATAGTTTCGCATTCCCGCCGAAAAATCTGTCCAGGAAATGGGCAAAATAATTGATTCTACAGTTTTTTTAAATTGCTCGTCGCGTAACAAAGAATCTATTGCTTTCTTTACTTCTGAGTCATTAAACGGACGAATATCGTCATAAGTTGTTTCTCTTAAACTATTTTTTTTATCTGTATTTGGGCTTCTCATTATTACGTAAATTTTCCAATTTATTATATTCGTATTCAATTATATCGGTCAAAACATTTGTCATATTCAAATTTGCTGCTTCAACTTGTTGAGGAATAAAACTTGTTTCCGTCATTCCGGGAACGGTGTTTAATTCTAACAATATCGGCTCGTTGTTGCAGATAATAAAATCGGCTCTTGCTATTCCTTTGGCTCCAACAAGATCATATATTTCCGATGTAAGATTTTGAATGTAATCAGTCATATCACGCGATATCCTTGCCGGAGTTATTTCTTCAACTTGACCTTCGTATTTTGCTTCGTAATCAAAAAATTCGTTATGCGGAACTATTTCAGTTATTGGGAGGATAGTTTTTCCGGTTTCGGTTGTAAAACAACCGCATGTAACTTCCACACCTTCAATAAAACTTTCAATCAACACTTCAGATGCTTCTTCAAATGCATCGTCGATTGCTGTCTGCAACTGAGAAGGATTTTTCACCTTTGTTATGGCCAGACTGGAGCCCCCAACATTTGGTTTGACAAACATAGGAAGTTTTAATCGATTAATTATTTCGTTCTCGTTATATAACTCGTTTTTCCGTATTAAAATTGAATCGGCAACTTTAAATCCGAAGCTTTTAAGAAAATTGTTGCAAGTAAACTTGCTGAATGTAAGCGCACAAGATAATAATCCGGCACTGGAATAAGGAATTCCAATCATATCAAAATAACCTTGCAACGGACCATCTTCACCCGGTGTCCCATGAATTATAATGTAAGCAAAATCAAAATTTACTTTTTTATCATCTATATCGAAACTAAAATCATTTTTATTGATAGCATACAAGATGTTCTCGAACTCTACTATCCATCCATTCCGGTCAATGCATACTTTTATGGGATTGTATCGGGATTTATCGATAAAATTATAAATCCCTTCTGCACTTCTTTCGGACACTTCTTTTTCATTAGAATAACCTCCCCAAACTACAGCTATGTTTTTTTTTCTCATCACTTTCTTATATTGCGATTTGTTCTTTTATTTTAAATCTCTTCGTTTTGCATGTAGCTTCTCCATTTATTTACTACAGATGACATATCATCGGGCAGTTCACTTTTAAAAATCATCTCTTTTTTTGTAGCCGGATGTATAAAACCTAACGTTTGAGCATGCAAGCATTGACGCGGACACTCCTTGAAGCAATTGCGTACAAATTGTTTGTATTTCGATGAGTTTTTTCCACGCAATATGTCGTTTCCTCCATAACGCTCATCGTTAAATACGGTATGTCCAATGTGTTTCATGTGAACACGTATTTGGTGTGTACGCCCTGTTTCGAGTTGACACTTTATTAGAGTTACATAGCCCAATCGTTCTTCTACTTGGTAGTGAGTAATGGCTGTTTTGCCTTTATCTTCTGTTGTAACGTGCATAAGCATGCGATTTCTTGGATCGCGCCCAATGTTTCCTTCAATTCGACCTTCGTTTTCAGCAACCGATCCCCACACAAGTGCAATATATTCTCTTTTGATGGTTCTATTTAAAAATTGTTTGGCTAAAAATGTTTTTGCTTCCGGATTTTTTGCGATAAGAAGTAAGCCCGATGTATCTTTATCTATGCGATGCACGAGACCTAAACGTGGGTCGTTTGCTTCGAACCCCGACATATCTTTCAAATAATAGGCAATTGCATTAATAAGTGTTCCGGAATAGTTTCCATGTCCCGGATGTACAACCAATCCCGCAGGTTTGTTTATAACCAATAACTCAGAATCTTCGTAAACGATATTTAGAGGAATATTTTCGGGTATAATTTGAAAATCGATGCGTGGCTTATCCATAGCCAGCGCAATTTTATCCAAAGGCTTTACTTTATAATTTGATTTTGCAGGATGACCATTAACTAAAATATAGCCGGCTTCCGCAGCTTGCTGTATCTTGTTGCGCGAAACACCTTCAATTCTGTCAATCAGAAATTTATCAACCCGTAATAAACCCTGACCTTTATCAGCTGTGAACTCATAATGTATATACTTCTGATCAGTTGTGTTAACCGAATTTTCTGTTAAATCATCATCATCATTCAACAGTTCGTCTATTTCATTAAATTCTTCTTTTTGCACTTCAATTTAAAAAAACGATTCGTCCACTGTTTGTGTTCCTTGCGATTTGTTTTCTCTGTTTTGATTTGATTGTTCATTCTTTATTTGAGAAGAAGGAACAATAAATTCTCTTTCAGCCTCTAATGAATCCGAAAGGATGCCGCTTCCAACAATAATTGTGAGAGGAGAGCCCGCCGGAATTTTTTCTTCCGGTTTCAATGCTTTTCCTCTATATTCAACAGCTTTTACCAAACCTTTATATTCCGAAGGAACTTCGAGAATAGTTAATTGATCAAATCCCATTGAAGTAAGTAAAGCTTCGGCTTGCCGATGAGAGTAGTCAACCAATCCAGGAACGGCTAACTCCGGGGGATTTGTGGAATAGATGGTTAAAAAAACCTCGCGACCTGATTTTGTGCGACTGTTTGCACTTGGAACTTGCTCAATAATTGCTCCCGGAACCGCATCTTTATCGTAAAGAGAGTCTACAACCGCAAACTTTAATCCTTGTGATTTGAGCAAAACTTTTGCTTCTTTTAGTTGTAATCCTTTCACTTGAGGCACATCTACTGATTTGTTATAGCGTGTGTATACACTCAATAACACCAACGTTATAATCAGCAAAGCAATGCCCGTAGCAATAATTAATAATATGTTTTTGATAATGCTATTTCTAATAGGATTTTTCTTTTTAGCCTTTTTTGCATTCATATGTTCTTAAGATTCAATTGATGTCATGTAAGTTGGAAAATCATCGTAAAGATAATCTTTTTAAAAACCAATATTGCTCATTTTGTTTTTGATTTTTACTAATATAATACTCTTCAATAATAAAATGTCTATTCGTAAGAAAAAACGTCGCTAAAATAGTTGTTTTCTTTATATGATAAAACAAAGGTATAAAAAAAACGGATTGCTACATTTAAAAGTATTTAATTTCATATAGATAGTTTCTGCAAAAAAATGATAAATACTGCATTTCGTCAGGCTCAAAGTATAACAGGTTATTCTCGCTTTTGTGGTTTATAATGAAAAGAGTCTCGCCAAGGCGAGATGACTGTTTCAAAAACGAGAGTAACGCATGGTTTACTCTTTTCTCGTAAAGACTATAGGAGATATCCGAATAAAAAAATGAGCAAAGAGATAACGATCTATCTTTTTGCTCATTTTATCAATGTTATTGATTCCAGCTTTACATCTTTTCAGATACAGTTAGTCTTGTTCTTCCTTTTGCACGGCGTGCAGCCAACACTTTTCTTCCGTTGGCGGTAGCCATACGTGTGCGAAAACCATGTTTGTTTTTTCTCTTTCTGTTGGATGGTTGAAATGTCCTTTTCATCTTTATTGCGTTTTTATTATGTTTATCGTTTTATATTGGAGCGCAAAAATAGTAAAAAAAAACCAATTACGGAAAGAATCACCCATATTAATTTTAGAAATCAAAAAACCTCCCTCTCCATATTTGGATGTTTACGAAAAATAGTGTAGAAAATAGTGTGAAAGTTTTGCCACTATAAAAAAAGGTTCTATATTTGCACCCGCATTTGAGGCAGTAGTAGTGATTAGCACTATAAACAAAGCACAAATGGCCCATTCGTCTATCGGTTAGGACGCAAGATTTTCATTCTTGAAAGAGGGGTTCGATTCCCCTATGGGCTACATAAATTTATATAATTTTCAGATTACTTACACGTTATGGCAAATCATCAATCAGCAGCAAAAAGACTCAGACAGTCAAAAACACGTCGTTTGCGCAATCGATATGTTTCGAGAACAACACGTAACTCTGTGCGCAAATTTCGCGAATTAACTTCAAAGGAAGAAGCTCAAGCAATGTATCCTTCAATTTGTTCAATGCTTGATAAATTAGCGAAGAAAAATGTGATTCATCAAAATAAAGCAAACAACTTGAAATCTAAGTTAGCAGCTCATATGAGCAAACTATCTTAAGACACAGATTGTTTATTTAATATAAAACGTTGAGCTGAACAAATTTTGTTTGGCTCAACGTTTTTTTTGTGTCGATGGTTTTTGATTCTGCCCCGTTGATCTTGTTAAATTTATATGTTTTAACTCGGGATTGAACTTTTAAGAAATGCAATTAAAACCACGCAATGCAATCGCACGAAAGTGTAGCAGTATAGGGTAGTTTATCAAAAGCACATTGCGACTTCAGTCCGCATTGTGCATAAGAACAAAAACTGCTAATATGGACAATGCGGGTTGGAGGCGCAATGTTCGATTGTCTGCACACGATACAATCGCAATGTAGTATTTTATTTATTTATAAAACTAAAAAGCACTATTTTTGTAGGAATTAAAAATAAATTTGAAACATGATTAAGCATATTGTTCTATTTAAATTGGCTCCTTTTGCTAAAGGAAATTCTAAGCAAGAAAATGCACTCTATCTGAAAGAAAAGTTAGAGAACTTGCAACATTTAACCCGCATTATTCATCACAATTAAAGAACGTAAACACTATACATTTAGTAATCAATGACTTGTATCCTCATTACGCTTTGATATTTATATCCATTTTTGGGTATTGTTCGCTTTTATCTTTACGTCGCTACCGCGCGAATCTTTCGCGTGGTTTAAGATAGGGTTGCAATACCACACGATACAATCGTGCGGCAGCGTACATATCAGCGGAGTTCGACGCCTTGCATCTACGCAAAGCTAAAAACGTGAATAATACGGGTTAATTCCTGTTCTTCTGAAAATTGAAGTACACATTAACGATCCTGAGATATCAACGGAGAATTATGATTTAATCTTAATGACAGAATTTGAGAGTATTAACCATTTGAATTTATACATAAACCATCCGGAGCATCAAAAAGTGGTTTCTTTTATTTCAAAAGTCAAGACACATTGCGCAGCAATAGATTATGTGCTTTAGTTTTTTTGAAAAAAAAATGAGGACTCTTTACTTAGGCGTTAAATCCATTTAATGCACTATTCTCCATATCCCAATAATATAAAAAAAGGGCTTAATTGGTGCTATTTCTATTGCCTATATCATAGAAATTTAGTATATTTGTTCATTCGTTTTTGAACGAAGTATAATTCATAAAAATCTTATATTCAATAAGATATAATCTATATAAAAAAAATGACAGAAAAAGAAAAAAGCTTAGCAAGTAATGGTTATTCGGCATTAAATATCCAAGTGTTGGAAGGATTGGAGGCAGTTAGAAAACGTCCGGCAATGTATATTGGAGATACCAGCGAAAAGGGACTTCATCATCTGGTTAATGAAGTAATTGATAACTCTATTGACGAGGCACTTGCAGGTTACTGTTCAGTGATTGACCTTTATATAAACGAAGATAATTCTATTACCGTTAGAGATGACGGACGCGGTATTCCGGTGGATTACCACGAGAAGGAGCAAAAATCGGCACTTGAAGTAGTTATGACTGTTTTGCACGCCGGCGGTAAATTCGATAAAGGAACTTACAAAGTATCGGGAGGATTACACGGTGTGGGTGTATCGTGTGTGAATGCGCTGGCCATTTATTTAAAAGCAGAAGTTCATCGCGAAGGCGCCGTTTATATGCAAGAATATTCAAAAGGTGTTCCGATGGCTCCGGTGAAAAAGGTTGGAACAACCGATGTTTCAGGAACAATAATTACTTTTAAACCTGACGATTCTATTTTTACTGTTTTAGAATATCGATACGACACATTGGCTACCCGATTGCGCGAACTTGCTTTCTTGAATTCGGGAATTCGTCTAAATATAACGGACAAAAGGGTGATAAAGGAGGATGGTTCATTCAAAAGTAATAGTTTCTATTCAGAAAACGGACTCGAAGAATTTGTACAATATATCGATAGAGCAAAAGAATCACTTATTGCAGACGCAATTCACATTGTTACCGAAAAAAACGGCATCCCTGTTGAAATTGCAATGACTTATAACACTTCTTACAATGAGAATGTGTTTACATACGTAAATAACATTAATACAATTGAAGGTGGAACCCATTTAACCGGTTTTAGAAGAGGATTGTCCAGAACGTTGAAGAAATATGCCGATGATTCGAAAATGCTTGAACGCCTTAAGATTGAGGTTAGTGGTGATGACTTTAGAGAAGGACTTACAGCAGTGCTTTCAGTGAAAGTAGCAGAGCCCCAATTTGAAGGTCAAACCAAAACAAAATTGGGCAATACGGAAGTAATGGGAGCAGTAGACCAAGCAACGGGCGAAGCTTTGGGGAATTATTTAGAAGAACATCCCAGAGAAGCTAAGATTATTGTAGAAAAAGTTATTCTGGCTGCAACTGCTCGACATGCTGCACGAAAGGCGCGTGAGATGATTCAACGTAAATCTCCATTGACCGGCGGAGGACTACCCGGTAAGTTGGCAGACTGTTCAGACAAAAATCCTGAAAATTGCGAAGTGTTCATAGTCGAGGGTGACTCGGCCGGTGGAACTGCAAAACAAGGACGCGACCGAATGTTTCAAGCAATTCTTCCGCTTCGCGGAAAAATATTGAATGTTGAGAAAGCAATGCCACACAAGGTTTTGGAAAACGAAGAGATAAGAAACATTTACACCGCATTGGGTGTAACCATAGGAACTGAAGAAGATACCAAAGAATTAAACATGAATAAACTGCGTTATCACAAAGTGATAATTATGACGGATGCGGATGTGGATGGTAGCCACATCGCCACGTTGATTCTTACATTCTTTTTCCGACACATGCGCCCGCTAATCGATAAAGGATGTGTGTACGTTGCAACTCCTCCGTTATATTTTCTAAAACGAGGAAAGAACGAAGAATATTGCTGGAGCGAACAACAACGTCAGGCGTTTATATCGAAATTTGCCGATGGGAATGAGAATCTTGTTCGCACTCAACGATACAAAGGTTTGGGAGAGATGAATGCTGAACAATTGTGGTCAACTACGATGAATCCCGAAACCAGAACGCTTCGTCAAGTAACAATAGAAAATGCTGCCGATGCCGATATGATTTTCTCCATGCTTATGGGTGAAGAAGTGGCACCTCGACGTGAATTTATTGAGGAAAATGCAACGTATGCAAACATTGATGCATAGCAATTAATTGCAATATTTTCTCAAATATATTAATTGACAGTGTCTGCCAGAAAACCTTGTTGTTTTTTTTGAAAAACCTGAAAATGAGAGCAAAATCGAAATTGCTTCTCATTTTCTTGCTTAAATTTAAATGTATGATACGGGCACCTTTTCTAAAATTGAATGATAAAGCAGTTATTGTTTCTCCGTCAGGAAAAATTTCTCCCACTTTTGTTAATAACACGATCTCTATTCTCCAAGAATGGGGGTTAGAGGTAAAAACATCGGAAAATGCACTGCGCGAAGCGGGATGTTTTAGTGGTTTTGTTAAGCAACGTCTGGATGACTTGCAAGCTGCAATGGATGATCCGGAAGTGAAATTAATTTTTTGTTCACGTGGTGGTTATGGAGCAATTCATCTGCTTGACAGATTAAACTTTAACGGAATAAAAAACAACCCTAAATGGATGATTGGCTTTAGTGATATTACAGCACTGCAATCGGCGTTTTTAATTAATCGAATCATGTCTATTCACGGACCCATGGCAGAACATTTCTCCAACGAAGGACCCTCCGATTTGTCGGTTCTATACACAAAAGCTGCCATATCCGGCAAACCACTCAATTACACAATTCCATCTGAATTTCCTTACTTAAACCGAGAGGGAAAAGCCACGGGAACCATTTTTGGTGGCAACCTTTCTGTTTATGCCGGAATTTTAGGATCTAAGTTTGTTAAGATTCCAAGAAATGGAATCTTGTTTTTGGAAGATATCGGAGAAAAACCTTATCGGGTGGATAGAATGATTCATCAATTAAAATTGGCAGGATTTTTCGATAAAATCAAAGGGCTTATCATAGGTCAATTTACAGATTATGAAGAAGACAATGAAATGTATGGCACAGTGTATGAGTCGATACTTTCTGCAGTGAAGGAGTTTTCTTTTCCGGTCTGTTTTGGATTTCCGGTTGGTCATGTTAAAACAAACCTGCCAATGATTATTGGTGGAAACGCGACATTGACCGTAAAAAAAGATGTTATTTTATTAAAACAACGCTACTAAAATGTCCATTTCAATAGAACTAATATTACTGATTTCTTCTGTCCTGTTCTTTGTAAGCATGGTTGTGGGTAAAGCCGGACATAAATTTGGAATACCCGTGCTTTTGCTTTTCTTGGGAGTTGGAATGTTATTTGGACAAGACGGTTTTGGTTTGCAGTTCCACAACATTCAAACTGCTCAAATAATTGGCACAATTGCTTTAAGCATTATTTTATTTTCGGGCGGTTTAGATACTAAGTTCTTAGAGATTCAACCAATAATATATCCCGGTGTGGTATTAGCAACGGGCGGCGTGGTACTTACTGCACTATTTACCGGCGTTTTTATATGGTGGCTTTCACACGCCCTAATTCCTTCACTGGGAATAGGTATGTTAACTGCACTTTTATTGGCTTCTACAACATCATCAACGGACTCCGCATCTGTTTTCGGTATTTTACGTTCGCGAGGGACTGTTTTGAAAAATAATTTACGCCCACTCTTAGAGTTGGAAAGCGGGAGTAACGACCCCATGGCATACATGTTAACAGTAACATTTATAACCATAATTAATGCCGGCGGTGTCAATTTTTGGCAAGTTTCGTTACTCATCATAGTCCAATTGGTTGTGGGAGCATTAGCCGGTTATTATTTGGGCAAATTGTCTGTGATATTAATAAACCGAATAAGATTAGACAACAGTGCGCTTTATCCCATTCTCCTTTTTACGTTTGGAATGTTTATATTTTCTCTTACTTATTTCCTACAAGGAAATGGTTATTTAGCAATTTACATTGCCGGATTGGTTATAGGTAATTCAAAATTTGTTCACAAGCGGACATCCATGCGTTTTATGGACGGTTTGGCTTGGATGAGTCAAATTATCTTGTTTCTTACATTGGGTCTTCTGGTAAATCCTCTCGAACTTTTGAGTGCCAATGTTCTTGTGCCGGGTCTAATTATCTCTGCTTTCATTATTGTTATTGCACGTCCAGTAACAGTATTTTTAACATTAATCCCTTTTAAAAGGATCTCTTTACGAGATAAAACTTTTATTTCGTGGGTTGGCTTACGTGGTGCAGTGCCCATTATTTTTGCAATTCTTACTTTGGCGGCCGATGTACCACATGCACGTTGGATCTTTAATATTGTTTTTATAATTACTTTGGTATCTTTAATTCTGCAAGGAACATTTTTAAATTGGGTTGCATCGTGGCTGAAACTTTCCCAACATCCTGTTCAATATAGAAGTTTGGAAGATTTTGATGTAGAGTTTGCCGAAGAGATAAAATCGGCGATGACCGAAATACTTATTACTGATGATGCGATAAAACATGGCAAGAACCTTATGGAAATGTCATTACCTGACAAAACGCTTGCTGTTATGGTGAAGCGCGGCGAGAAATATTTTATTCCCACCGGACAAACAGAATTAAAAGTAGGAGATAAATTACTCGTTATTTCGGACGATGAACACGCCCTGAAAGCAACATACAAAAGCATGGGAATTTCAGAATTTTCATATCATAAAAACAAATAACACAATTATGAAGTTACACAATAAGGTTTTATTCATTTTTCTATTTATTGCTGCTGGATTACTTTTAGTCTCATGTAACTCGTGTCAAACAAATAAATCAACAGTTCAGTCGTCTGCTCCTTCTTCCGATTATTCTTACGAACAGGTTTCACCTGAATTTAATTCTGATAGCGCTTTTTTGTACATAAAAACTCAAGTAGACTTTGGACCACGTGTGCCAAATAGTGCAGCGCATAAATTGGCCGGAGATTATTTGGTTGCGAAATTGAAAGAGTTTGGTGCGGACGTTACCGAACAAAAAATGGTGCTCAAAACTTATGACGGTATTTCTTTAAATGCACGCAATATAATTGGAGTATACAATTCTGAGAGCAAAAAAAGAGTTTTACTCTTTGCACATTGGGATACACGCCCTTTTGCAGACGAAGAAGCCGACAAATCGAAACGAACTCAACCAATTCCGGGTGCAAACGATGGTGGTAGTGGGGTAGGTGTATTGCTTGAAATAGCAAGACAATTGAATCTCTCTCCCCTAAATATCGGAATAGATATTATCTTTTTTGATGCAGAAGATTGGGGACAACCAAGTTACGAGAGCAATCATGTTCCGGGAGATTGGTGGTGTATGGGTGCTCAATATTGGGCTGAAAATCCACACACGCCAAACTATCGTGCCAATTACGGTATTTTGCTTGATATGGTTGGTGCGTCCAATGCAACTTTTTATAAAGAAGGATATTCAGTTCAATACGCTTCGAATATTACTGAAAAAATTTGGCAATTAGGTTCACGCTTAGGATACGGCAGTTTTTTTATTAACAAAAGAGGAGGATATATTACAGATGACCACGTCCCCGTGAATCAATTTCACAGAGCTCCCAGTGTGAACATTATTCATACATCCGAAGATTCACGTCACGGATTTGGCGATTTTTGGCATACACACAACGACGATATGAGCGTTATTAATAAATCAACACTTAAGGCAGTGGGACAGACCGTAATGGAGGTTATTTATTTGGAAGAATAAATAAGTCTTTTTCGTTTTCATATCAAAGACTCAAGAAATAATCACTTTCTGCCGACATTATATAAAATAAAATTAAAAACGAAACATATTACAATGCAAACAATAGACGAAGTACAAGAAGAGATAATTGATGAATTTGCCATTTTCGATGACTGGATGGATAAGTATGCACTTATCATTGAAGCGGGTAATAGTCTCGAGAAATTAGATGATATATATAAAACACCAAACAATATCATTGAAGGTTGTCAAAGTCGTGTTTGGCTACAAACCGATTACGAAAACGGCAAACTGCACTTTCGTGCCGAAAGTGATGCGGTTATTGTGAAAGGCTTGTTAGCTTTGGTTTTACGCGTTTTTTCGGGTAGAACTCCGGATGAAATTATTGGAGCCGATCTGCGCTTTTTAAAAGAAGTTGGACTTACGGAACATCTATCTCCAACCCGTTCCAACGGTTTGCTTTCTGTTATCAAACAAATCAGATTTTATGCTATTGCATATAAAGCGAAAGAGGGACAAAATAATTAGATAGTCTTTGCGGAGTTTGTCCATTTCTTTTCAAGTTTTCTGTTAGGCGTAGACAAAATTCAAACTCTTTTGGTTCCCAAGCTAACGCAGATATCCATCCGTGCCATTGACCACCTAATAGTTACTATCTTTTATTATCTAACTAATAGACAATGAGTACAAAATGTAAATTTCGTAATCCAGCCATGGGGCAATTTTTTATGCTATTTCCAACCCCGTCCTTTTTACTAAATCAATCAAAGGAGAATCCTCATTATTATTGAACCTCAATTTTCCCACAAGATAAGGTTCAATTTTTGAATTAACTTTTTTAGTTAAACTCCAGATTTTTCCAGTCAAATAGTCATCCTCTTTTTCAACCACAATCATAACATCAATATCGCTTTCATCGGTAGCTGTATTTGACAAATAGCTACCATACAAATATGCTTTATCTATGATTATCCCCTCTGAACGTAAAACAAAAATATATTTTTTCAACATCTCTACAATCTCCTTTTTAGCCATTGTACTACATTTTCAATAATAATCAAGGGACATCGGGGCAACACGTGTTCCGTAGACAATATTCCCTCACCAGTCATGAAATTCACAGAATGTTGCAAATAGTGTTTTAACGTTCAACCCAATTTTCTATTTCAATGTCTAAGATTCGTTCGAATTCTTTCACAAAATAGCGCAGTCGTCAAGGTTTATTTCTTGAAATTTCTTTATCAGATTAAACTTCCCACGAAAAAGATGTATGCAGATATTTGTGTCCAATAAATATTTCATTCTAAACTCGCTCTGTTTGTCTTTTCAGCTCAGGAAGCTTTGATTTCATCAATTATTTCATCAGAAGTTCTTTCGTCGTCCCAAGTACCAAAAAATGTTTTGATATCAAACGACTTTATAGATTTTGTTTCGATTGACTTTGTCAGCTTTATAATCAATTTCTTTTTAGTGTTGTTGTCCAAATTCTTCAAGTAACCGAAGTACTTGTCCAAGATTTTATCTGATGTTGTGTCACATTTAAACATAAATTAAATCTGAATCAATTGCTTTCAAATATTTTTCTTTAATTCCATTTTTAGATACTAAATCAACCTTAAATCCAACCAAGTCCTCAATCTCGTCAGCCAAATCTATAAATCGAATACCAATTTTATCCTTAAACTCAACGATAATATCTAAATCGCTATTATCATTCTGTTCTCTACGAGAATACGAACCAAAAATTGCCATAGATTTTAGAGGATAATCACGAAAAAAGGCGTTGTTTATGATTACTCAGAGTTGATTTTATTTCCTGTAATGTTTTCATAATTCAAAAGTAACGATTTTTTATGAATCAATGATGACTACTTTTGCTTTTTTTCTTTTAATCAGATGATTTCAAGTTTGTGGTCTCTTGCCATAAGCACTAACGTTTAACAGTATGAAAAGTTGCCGATTGCGGGCGATTTCCTGTCAAGTTACAAGAAAGTTGAAGCGGGCTACAAACCTTGAATAACCTACTGTCTCAGCAATTTTTTATACCACATGTTAGCATTTCGTGCTTTATTCTTTGTCTTCCTCTTTTCCTTTGATTCGTTTTATTTCTTTATCAAAATCTGAGATGTAATTTTTATCTTGAATAACTCTGTATTTCTCATACTCTTGTTCTGCTTTAAGCTTTGCTTTTAAAGCACTTATTTGTCCTTTGTCTTTCAATATTGGATAATCTGATAATTCAAGGAATTGATTGAGGAAGACAGACCAGTCTTCCATATTCGTTGGGATTTGTCTTTCTGCTCTATTTTCTGCTAAGTCAAGGTATGCTGATACAATTCTATTCAGTTCTTTAATATGTTGCTGATTGAGATAGTTTTTAGCAATAGTTACGTCGGATTTCAAAATTTTCCCTTCAGGAGCACGTTTCCAATTAGTTAAGCCCATATAAAGCTTTGTAGCATCAGCTGATGTGTAGATTATTTCGGCAGCTGTTTTACCTGATATTGCCCAATGTAATTTGTTTTGGACTGAGGCAAAAAAATCTTTGGTTATATGGTCTGATTTATCATAATCAATTGAAAGTGCATATATATCAGTAATTTTTTGGTAAAATCTTCTTTCGCTGGCTCGAATTTCTCGAATCCGTTCAAGTAATTCGTCGAAGTAGTCTTTTCCAAAGTGTTTACCTTGCTTTAATCGTTCATCGTCAATTACAAATCCTTTTATTATAAATTCTTTGAGCGTTTTAGTTGCCCATATTCTAAATTTAGTTGCTCTACTGGAATTTACTCTGTAACCAACAGCAATTATTGCATCAAGGTTATAAAATGTTGTCTTGTATTTTTTCCCATCCTCGGCAGTATGTTCCAAAATGGAACTAACTGATTTTTCTTCTAATTCTCCGCTTTGAAATATGTTTTTCAGGTGTTTTGTAATTGCAGGTCTTTGGACATCAAATAGTTCTCCAAGTTTCTTTTGTGTCATCCAAAACGTTTCACCTCTGAAGAGAACTTCTATTTTAACATTTCCGTCCTCGCTTTGATAGAATATGATTTCAGATTCTTTAGCCATTTTGTTTTCTTTCAAAAATAATCAATTCTCTTTAGTTTGAGAAGGTTTTTTTGTTGCATGAATGCTAACTCGTTTATATATGGTAAAGATATAAAAACTCCTTATATCATAAAAAAACAAATTGTATATATTTTTCTTGTATAAAGTTGTCCTTTTATGCAAAACTCTTATTTACAGATAAAAACAGCATAATAATAATACTTTCCCCTCGCTGTCGTTGGCTTTTGGCCCTTGGCACAAGCCAGAGATTTGCGCCAGCTGGGATAATAAGGTTCGGATTGCAGGGCTAATTCTCCTGTTACTAAGGGTTTAATGTCAAGTTAACCATGTTGAGCTCTATTTTTTATTTCCCCGGTCGCCAACGCTTCAATAAATTGTACGATTTAGGAAAAATTCCTCGTTGACGAGTGCGTACATCTTCTATTACATAAAATGCCTCTTTATCGAATTCCAGAATCACACCCGTTACTTCTTTTAGCTTTTTTCTATCAAAAACTGTTTCAATGATATCTACTTCATTAACCGAGCCGGTACCATGCATCATTGTTGCACCAAATCCCTTAAGACTCAATAGATTTACGAGCTTTAATCCCGGCTTGTTCGTATAAACTCTGCAGAGAACAATGCCAAAGGCAATCTGTTTTTCAAGTAAAATTCCGATATAATTTCCTGCTGCATAACCTCCTGCATATGAAAGATAGGCAATCATATCGTTTGCACGAGATAGAATTTGTGAAATAATAACTACCCATATAAAAACTTCGAAAAATCCGATGATTGGAGCTTTTAATCTTTCCCCTTTCGATACAAAAATGATGCGTAAGGTACCCAGTGAAACATCGAAAATTCTCCCGAAAAATATGATGAAAGGCAGCAGATAGGGATACGTGTCTAAAAAGTCGAACATGATATTAATATTTAGTCTGTTATTTTTGTAAGATAATCAATGAAGTCTGAAACATCCTTCTCGGTAGTATCCCACGAGCAAACCAACCTCATTTCATTACGCGATGCGTCCCAATCGTAAAAGAAGTAATGCTGACGCAATTGGTCGGTAATTTTTTTTGGTAATATAAAAAAGATGGCATTCGATTCTACCTTTTGGGTTATTTTAATGCCCTTTATTCGACTCATTTCATTGGCTAACTTTTGTGCAGCGGCATTTGATTTTTTTGCATTTTCCAGCCATATGTTTTCATTGAAATAGGGAATTAATTGAGCTGAAAGGTAACGCATCTTAGAAAAAAGCTGACAAGTCTGTTTGCGATAATACTTCAAGTTTTTCTGCAATTCCGGTCGTAAAGCGATTAAAACTTCACCCATCATCAAACCATTTTTTGTTCCACCAAACGTAAAAATATCTACTCCGCAATCAACTGTCATCTCTTTCAAAGAAAGGTTCGAGATAGCACAGGCATTTGGCAGGCGAGTTCCGTCAACAAAGAGATACATATCATTTTTGTGAGCTAAATCAGCCAAATCTTTTATCTCTTTTGGAGTATAAAGCGTACCCAATTCAGTAGTTTGCGAAATCGCAATTACTTTTGGTTGTGACTGATGTTCTACTCCAAAACCTTGCAAATGCGGATAAACTAATTCAGGTGTCAGTTTTCCGTCTTTGGTAGAAATTTCTTTCAGATGACAACCGGTCAATTTTGTTGGCGCACCACATTCATCCACTGCAATGTGCGCTGTGGATGCACAAATGATGCTGTGAAACGAAGAAACACATGCTTGCAAAGCAATGACGTTTGCTCCGGTGCCGTTGAAAACAAAATAGGGTTTGATAGAATCATTTTGGAGCAAATTTTGAACCGCTTTCTCAGCCTCTCTTGTCCAATCATCGTCTCCGTAACCAATGGCATGATCTCTGTTACTTGCTACAATTGCATCCATGATGCGCGGGTGAACACCCGAATTGTTATCACTTCCGAAACTTCTCATTTTATTTTTTTATTATGAAGCATCTTTACAAAAAACATGCTATTTCTTGCAAAGACTACTTAATTAAGTTAGCAGCTAAAAACTTTAGATCCAAAGTTAATGATTTTTCTCTACGTTTCATATAATCTTTCGCTTGTTCCTCAGAAATTGGTCCTACTGCAAAGTATTTTGATTGTGGATGTGCGAGAATAAAACCAGAAACGGAGGCATTCGGATGCATCATTCCATTTTTGGTGAGCGAAATTCCTATTTCTTCTGATTTTAACAACGTGTTGTGCAAATCAAAATTGATGGATTGATCCGGAATAGAAGGATAACCAACTGCAGGGCGAATGCCAGAATATTTTACGGCAAATAGTGCCGGAATGGTTAAATCCTCATCGTGTGCATATCCCCAATACTCTTTTCTGATTTTTTCGTGCAACCACTCTGTGGCTCCTTCGGCTAATCTGTCCAAGAGAGATTGAAGCAGCAAGAAACTGTATTCGTCACCCGATTCTCTATACTTTTTCAACAAGTAATCAGCTCCTGCTCCGGCAGTTACAGCAAATGCTCCTATGAAATCATCTTTATGTGAAGATTTTGTGGCAACAAAATCACTTAAGCTTAGATATTCCTCTTTGGAGTTTCGTTTTTGCTGGCGCAACATGGGGAGTGGAATGTTGTTAATGTAGATGGTGTCGTTTTCGCTGTATGCTTTGCCAATAACAAAAACGGCTTTAATATATTCTGCATCAAGTTCAATCAGTTTTTGCAACATAGCTTGTGCATCGTCGTAAAGCTTTGCAGCTTCAATTGCTTTTTCACGCTCATCTTCTTTAAACATGGCAATCCATTGTGCGCGGCAATGTCCGCAAAGACTTACGTTTTTTATACTATCAAACTTAGCCGATAAATTCCAGCCATAAAAAAAGAACTTCCAGTTGATATAAGGAACAATTTCAGATATCTTTATCTCATTCAATACTTTTCTCCCGGAAAAGTTAGGTTCCACCGCAACGAAATTATCCCAATCAATTTTAAACGATTTCTCACGAGCAGTTTTTAACGATACTAAATCTGTCTCTTTTTGTTCAAAAGTAGTTCGTAACTCTTCGTACTCTTCCTTTATTTTTATAATATAATCTGTTCTGGATATCTGATTCATAAGGTTTGCCATAATAAATGGACTTTGCGATGCATCTTTCACATATACTACGGAGCCGTTTGGATAACTACTATCAATTTTTAGAGCCGTGTGCAGCTTCGATGTGGTGGCACCACCAATCAACAACGGCATATCAAATCCTTCTTTTTGCATTTCGGTGGCAACAATACTCATCTCTTCCAACGAAGGAGTTATCAGTCCACTCAGACCGACAATATCGGGCTTGTGTTCACGTATTTTATTCACGATTGATTCGGCAGAAACCATCACACCTAAATCAATTACTTCGTAATTATTGCATTGAAGGATGATGGAGACAATGTTTTTGCCAATATCGTGCACGTCGCCTTTTACGGTAGCCAAAAGGATTTTTCCGGCATTTTTGCTTTCGTCCGAAGTAGCTTTTTCCGACTCGATAACAGGTTGCAATATCGCAACCGCTTTTTTCATTGTCCTTGCCGCTTTCACAACTTGTGGCAAAAACATTTTTCCGCTGCCAAACAGTTCTCCCACTTTGTTCATACCGCTCATAAGCGGTTTATCAATGATGTCTACTGCCCGAGGATATTTTTTTAATGCTTCAGAAATATCTTCTTCCAAAAAACCATCAATCCCTTTTACCAAAGCATAGCTCAATTTCTCTTCCAGAGAAAGTTCTCGCCATTTTGCTTGTTGTTGATGAGTGGAAGTTGTGATTGAATTTTGTTCTTTTACGGCAAAATCGATTAATTTTTGAGTGGCATTCTCATGGCGGTTAAAAATAACATCCTCAACAAGAGCTTTAACCTCTTCAGGAATTTCTTCGTAGATAATAGATTGAGATGGATTCACAATTCCCATATCCAATCCTGCTTTGATGGAATGATACAGAAAAACGGAGTGCATCACTTCTCGAATATAATCGTTTCCGCGAAACGAAAACGATAAATTGCTTACACCACCGCTAACCTTTGCACCTTCACAATTTTCTTTAATCCATCGGATGGTTTCGATAAAATCGACGGCATAATTATTGTGTTCCGGAATTCCTGTGGCGATTGCCAAAATATTGGGATCGAAAATAATATCCTGTTTATTGATTCCCTCATCAACAAGCAGCTTATAAGCTCTGCCACAAATTTCGATACGTCTTTCGTAACTGTCTGCCTGCCCTTTTTCGTCAAATGCCATTACCATTACGGCTGCGCCGTACGATTTAATTAACCGGGCTTGGTGCAAGAATTCTTCTTCACCATTTTTCAGCGAAATGGAGTTGACAATACTTTTTCCTTG
>JAQVGF010000076.1 GCA_028696875.1 Dysgonamonadaceae bacterium | reverse complement strand
CGGTAAAAGAATGTTCTCTCGCACTTTCTTCCAGGGCAATAGTCCTAAATTCTGTGGCACATAACCATAAGTCAATCCGGCTTCTTTCAAAAGAGTTGAATTCATACGAATTTCTCCTTTGTAATTCTTGATAATTCCACTCAACACATTTAGCAATGTTGACTTGCCGCACCCGGAAGGACCAACCACCGTAAGAGTCTTTCCTTTTTCCAAAGAAAAAGAGATATTATGAAGCACCGAAGTCTTGCCCAAGTTGACAGAAACATTTTGGAGTGATAATTTACCGGAAATCATACTACTATTAGTCAAGGTATTAAATCTGAGGAAATTAATGTGGAGATATCGAAATCTGATGAAACCAAGTTTTTTGTTTTTAACCAGTGCTCCACTTTTTCTAAATCTCTCTCTTTCGGAAGTTGTGCCATCGAATAATTGGGAAGTTTGATTTGGGAAACCAGTTCCGCAGGAATTCCTATATCTGAAATGAGAATGGAGTGAAAGCTATTTGCAGGTTCTGAATTTAAAAGAACAACTGCCTGATTATATGCACGGTAAAAGCTATTTATTGTTTTCGGATTTTGCTCAATCACCTTTTCGTGAAATGCAATACCCGTAACATGCAAATCCAGTTCGCGAATATCTATAATGCTTCTGTTACCATCTTGCAAAGCAAGTGTTGCAAATGGATCGGGCAACATGGTAGCATCTATTTTTCCATTTCGCAGCATTTCCAAACGAAGAGGAATTTTATTGATTTCCACTTTTTCAATGTCATCCAATCCTATACCGGCTTTTTGCAATACTAAATCGGTGCAAAAGTCAATAACTGTATTGCGAGAAACAGCCAAATGTTTCCCTTCCAAATCGTTCACGCTCTTTACTCCCGAATCTTTTCCGGCAATTAGTACAAACGTGCCATCGCATTGCGAAGTAATTTTCAGTTTCACACCACCCGCAAGTTGTATAGCAGCACCCGTGTAATCTAAAATAGTTCCATCCAGATTTTCACTCTGAAAAGCAGCATCGCGCTCATTGGCAGAATAGAATTTGTGTATGGTAATATTGACACCTTCTTTTTTAAAAAACCCATTCTCTTGAGCAACTGCCAACGGCAGATAGTCCATGGAGGACATAACACCGATGGTTAATTGATTCTTACTGTTTTTTGTGTTATTGCTCTTGGTGGTACATGCAGTTAAAAGAATTAAAAGAAGAAACAGAGGGATTATATAGTGTTGTTTGATTTTCATTCGATACATTTTTTTGAAATGAAGTTTGCAAACTTCAAGAAATAAAAATCGAAGATAATTAAAATTATTGATTCTATGATAGCACAAGGCTCTTAACATAAAAAATGTCCCGAATTTATTGCGGGACATTTTTTTAAGATTATTGATAATCTTTATCTCTATTAAATAGTCTGGATTTTGAGTTAACTCACAAGAGTGCATTGTCCGCTACTCCACTATCGTTACCCATCCATGCACATCTTCCACATCTCCATATTGTATAGCACGCAATTTATCATACAGCTTTTTTGAGATAGGACCGGGCTGTCCTTCTTTGCAAAACTCATACGTTTTGTCTTCACTTAAGTCATCAATCCTTAGAATTGGACTAATTACTGCAGCGGTTCCACAAGCTCCTGCCTCTTCAAATGTTGCCAATTCTTCTACCGGGACAGGTCGACGCTCTACTTTCATGCCTATATCTTCAGCCAATTGCATCAAACTCTTATTGGTAATAGAAGGTAAAATGGAGGTAGATTTTGGAGTAATATAGGTATTGTCCTTTATTCCAAAGAAATTTGCAGGTCCACATTCGTCAATATATTTTTTCTCTTTAGCATCAAGATAAACTACAGCGGAATAACCCATTTTTGCAGCTTTCACGCCCGACTGCATGCTGGCCGCATAGTTTCCTCCAACTTTATATGTCCCGGTTCCCAGTGGAGCTGCTCTGTCATATTCACGCATAATAGCCATTGGTGTAGGTTTAAATCCTTCTTTAAAGTACGGTCCAACCGGAGTTACAAATACTAAAAAAGTATACTCTTTTGCCGGACCCACTCCAACTTGCGCACTTGTGCCAAAAAGTAAAGGTCTGATATATAATGCAGCACCACTTTCGTAAGGTGGTACAAAACGTTCGTTTTCCTTCACGGCTGTCGTAATGCATTCTTCGAATAATTCTACGGGAAGCTCTGCCATCATAATGCCACGACATGAACTTTGCAAGCGAAGTGCATTTTGTCGCATTCTAAAAATACGAATTTTCTCGTCTTTGCCTCTAAAAGCTTTCATCCCTTCAAAAGCCTCTTGTCCGTAGTGTAGAGCAGTTGCAGCCATATGCATGGTTACCTCTTCGGACGTTTCTACTTGAGGTTTACTCCATTCGCCGTTACGATAATAACAACGAACGTTGAAATCGGTTTTTATGTACCCAAATGATAATTCTGACCAGTTAATTGTGTTCATATTAAAAAAATTTTTATTAGATTCTCCAAATAGATTAGATTACCACAAATATAAGATTATTTTCTCTCATTGTGATTTTTTTACAACATAATTAGCTAATTTCGTATCCATAAAATGATTGACAAATCCACCATAGCTCGAATTCAAGAGGCTGCACAGATTGTAGATGTAGTTTCAGATTTTGTTACGCTCAAAAAAAGAGGAGTAAATTATTTAGGTTTATGCCCTTTCCACGATGATCGTACCCCATCGTTTTCTGTTTCCCCGTCAAAAAATATTTGTAAATGCTTTTCATGTGGCGAAGGAGGGACGGCGGTGCATTTTATTATGAAACACGAACAACTCTCATACTACGAAGCACTAAAATATCTTGCAAAAAAATACAACATTGAAGTTAAGGAGAGAGAACTCACCAATGAAGAAAAAATGTTGGAAAGTGAGCGAGAAAGCTTATTTATAATCAACGAATTTGCGCGCACTCATTTCAAAAGTTTATTGTATGACAATCAGGAAGGAAGAACCGTAGGTCTTACATATTTCAAAGAACGTGGTTTTAGAGATGATATTATAAAGAAGTTTGAATTAGGCTATGCCTTAGAGCAACGGAATGCATTTTCAACCGAAGCTCTTCGGCTGGGATATAAAAAGGATTTTCTTTTAAAAACAGGGCTGGTGGCAGGAGGGGAAAATGACGGACCATTGTACGATAGATTTCGAGGAAGAGTGATCTTTCCTGTTCATACTTTATCCGGAAAGGTTGTTGCATTTGGTGGACGCATCTTGCGCAAAGCAGATAATTTGGCCAAATATGTGAACTCTCCCGAAAGCGAAATATATTCAAAAAGTAGGGAGTTGTATGGCATTTTCTTTGCAAAAAGAGCCGTTGTAAAAGCGGATAATTGCTTTCTGGTGGAAGGCTACACAGATGTGCTTTCGATGCATCAGGCGGGAATCGAAAATGTTGTTTCATCGTCAGGCACAGCTCTTACATCCGGGCAAATAAGACTTATTCGCCGATTTACACAAAACATGACTGTTCTGTATGATGGTGACGATGCGGGTATAACTGCTGCATTGAGAGGTATCGATTTACTCCTTGAAGAGGGAATGAACGTAAAAGTGGTTTTGCTCCCCAAAGGTGAAGACCCAGATTCGTTTGCACGTAAACAAAATGCGGAGAGTTTCAACAAATTTATTGCTGATAATGCAGTCGATTTTATCCGATTTAAAACACAGCTTCTCTTAAATGAAACCAAAGATGACCCGATAAAAAGAGCAGGATTAATTTCTAATATTGTGCAAAGCATTGCTCTTATTCCCGATGGAATAAAACGTTCGGTCTATATGAAAGACAGTGCCAATCTTTTGGAGATAAACGAAAAATTGCTCATTCAAGAAGTGAATAAGATTCGTAAGCGCAGTTATAATCAACGTCAACAACGCTCATCACAACAAAGAGCAAGCCTAAATTCGAAAAAAGAACAACAAGCTATAAGTGAGTCTACAGATAAGGAAATAAAAACTCCAATTCCGGCTCGCAGAGCTCGAATTGATAACTTAGAACAAGAAATAATTCGTTACATTGTACGATACGGAATGAATTTTATTTTCCAGCGTTATGAGAAACAAAAACGAGGGAATGGTAAACAAACGGAAGAAATAGATGTTTTGGTTGAAGAAGGAAGTACTGTAATAGAATTTGTCTATTCCGATTTGGAAAGAGACAACATAAAAATTACCAATCCACTCTATTCTCAAATATTTGAAGAAGCTTATCGAGAATCTGAAAACCCGGATTTTCAACCAGCTAAATATTTCATGTCGCATTCTGATTCCTCCATTAGTAAATGTGCAACCGACATGCTCAATGACAAATATCAATTGAGTAAAATACATGCGAAATCTTTGGGAGAAGAGATAGACGATGAAAAATCGAGATTGTTGGAGGAGAACTTATTAGAAATTCTTATTCCTCGTGTCACAACGGAGTTGAAAAATGTATACATTTTGAAGCAAATTGAACGGGTGATGCGGAAAATTAAAGAGGCAGAGAGGAAAAATGATTTTGAAACAACACTGAAGCTTTTGGAAGAGAAAAGGAAACTGGAAGAGATAAAAAAGATATTGGCGAAAATGTTGGGGGAGCAAGTGATAATTAGATATTAGGAATTCGGGATTAGGGATTAGGGATTAGGGAATCGAAAATAGAGATTAGGAACTAGAAAGTAGAAATATGAGATATGAGACGAGGAAGTAAGAATTGGGAATTATGAGAAAAAATGAGACAACTTTTAACTCATTATTCCTAAACCCCCTCACCTCTTACCCCTTACCACTTACTCCTAAAAAATACAATTAACCACTAATAATTATATTTATATGCATTATGTAGAGACCAAAGATGTAGTGAAGCAATTTTCGCAACATCGGGCACTTAACAAAGTGAGTATTCGTGTACCGAAAGGTGCAGTTTTCGGTCTTCTTGGACCAAACGGTGCCGGAAAAACCACCCTTATACGCATCATCACGCGCATTACAGCTCCTGATAGCGGCGAAGTGCTGTTAGACGGAAAGCCATTGGAAAGAGAAGATATTTATAAAATTGGATATCTGCCCGAGGAACGAGGTCTTTACAAAAAAATGAAAGTTGGCGATCAAGCCATGTATCTTGCGCGCCTAAAAGGTATGTCGCGCGATCATGCTCATCAGGAAGTAAGTAAATGGTTTAAGAAGTTTGATATAATGGATTGGTACAACCGCAAGGTGGAAGAACTGTCGAAAGGAATGCAACAAAAGGTACAATTCATTTCTACTATCATCCACAATCCGGATTTGCTCATATTTGATGAACCCTTTAGTGGTTTCGATCCGGTGAATACTGAATTGATTAAACAAGAAATGCTGAAACTCAAAGCAGAGGGCAAAACCATTATTCTCTCTACACACAACATGGAATCGGTAGAAGCATTATGCGATGAGATAGCGCTCATCAACAAATCGGAGGTTGTGTTGCAAGGAAGTGTCTATCAACTTAGGAACGAGCACAAAAAAGATATTTATAAGTTTCGCTTATTAACGAATTCTTTTGATAATGAATTGCTAAACCTTCAAGTACTCTCTAACGAACAATACAATGAATTTACGGATGTGCGTGTGAAAAAACCGGAAGAGATGGAGCATTCTCAATTGATTAAGCTTATGCTTGACAAATACAAAATTGCAGCTTTTGAGGAAGAACTCCCTACCATGAACGAAGTATTTATTGAAACCGTAACTGAGTAACCCAACAAATCAACCTATGGACGCATTAAAAATAATCATATCACGCGAATATATTTCACGCGTAACCAAGAAATCATTTATTCTTCTCACCATTTTAATGCCGTTTCTCTTTACGGCTTTAATATTTGTACCTTATTGGTTATCAACAATCCAGGATTCGGAAGAACGCAAAATTGTAGTTATAGACAACTCCGGGTTTTATGCACCTGAGTTTAAAAGCACAGAAAACTACACCTTCGAAATTGTTGGCGATGCTAATATAAGCGATCAACAATCTCGTTTGGGAAAAGACCTTTACGCAATTCTACAAATAACAGATGATTTGAGCAAAGACCCCAAGGCTGTCACTTTTTTGTCAGAAAAGCAAGCTCCTCTCGATTTGCTTTCATCCATTGAGAGAACCCTCTCGGAGAAAGTGTCTGAGCAAAAACTGGAAGCTTTGTCCCATTCAGACAATGTTGATAGTAAAACCATCGATCAGGTAAAACAAATAATTGAATCAGGGAGCAGGATTTCGCTTTCCACGATGAAATGGGGAAAAGGTGGCAGTATATCTGAAACTTCCACCGTTGTAGCCTCCATTGTAGGAGGAGTATTTACTGTTCTCATTTATATGTTTATCATGATTTACGGAGCTATGGTGATGCAGGCTGTGATGGAAGAAAAGCGCAGTCGCATTGTTGAAGTGATGATTTCGTCGGTTAAGCCCGTTTATATGCTGATTGGTAAAATTGTAGGCATTGGATTGGTGGGAATAACTCAATTAGTTTTTTGGGGGATTATGATTGGCATACTATTTATAGGAGCAACAGCTTTTTTCACCAATCCCGAACAAGCCGGTCAAATGGCTGCTGTCGGCGGAAGCATGGCTACGGAGGGATTCGACATCGAAGGAGCTTTAGCTTCTATTATGACTGTGAATTGGTTTGAAATTATTTTCTTTTTCCTTATCTATTTCATAGGAGGATTTATCATGTTTGCCTCTATTTTTGCAACCATTGGCTCTGCTGTAGACAACGAGGAAGATACACAGCAATTTATGACACCCATTACGCTATTAATGCTATTTGCATTTTATGCCGGGTTTTATAGCATCAACAATCCCGATGGTCCATTGGCTTTCTGGGGTTCACTTATCCCTATCACCTCTCCCATTGTTATGATGGTGCGTTTGCCATTTGGAGTTCCGCTGTGGGAAAAACTCTTGTCGGTTGTCTTACTCTATGGTTCTTTTATCCTAACTTCGATAATGGCTGCCAAGATTTACAGAGTGGGCATTTTGATGTATGGTAAAAAGCCGAGCATTAAGGAGATTATTAAGTGGATGAAGTATAAGTAGTTTTTGTAAGGAACTCTCCCTTTCTTGCTAAAGCACTACCGTTAGTGGTATACAAAATTACGATCTTTGGAGTTAGCCTATATAGATGGTGATTAAACCAATAATTTTTTTACCAGATCTTTATCGTCTATTTGAGAATAAATAAAATATTATCCATAAGCAGTTTGAACTATTAGAAACCAAACGCTTCCTTAATCTTCTTAAATATATCTGTGTTTTTATATACTCCGGTAAATTTATCTGCGCCAGCACCATAAGCGAAAACTGGAACCATAACTGCTGTATGTCCTCCTGTTGTATATCTTCCAGAAACTTCACCTTTGTCAATGTCTCCACCATTTAAAGTCATGCCTCCTGTTTCGTGATCAGCAGTAATTACAACCAGTGTCTCCTTGTTAGATGAAGCAAACTCAAGAGCTTTACCAATTGCACGGTCAAAATCTAGAGTTTCTTGCACCACATAGGCAGTATTGTTATCGTGACCACCCCAATCAATCATTGACCCTTCTACCATTAAGAAAAATCCTTTTTTATTGTTTTTAAGAACATTAATAGCTTTTTCAGTCGCTTCAGGCAACATTTCACCTCTTTCCGGATAAGCTTCATTATGATTCTCAGCAGTCAAAATAGCTAATTTTCCTGAGTTTATATTTGAGGCATCATCTAGTGAATTAAACACAAGATATTTATCATTCTCTAGTTCATTTAAAAGATTCCGTCCATCTTTACGTTTAACGAAGAATTTTCGTCCTCCACCAATAAAAATATCTATATCTGATCCTATAAAGTCGGCAGCAATTTCCTCTTCCATCCCTCTTGAAGGTTGATGTGCAATAAAAGAAGCAGGTGTAGCATGTGTTATAGACGAACTCGATACCAATCCTGTTGCATATCCTTTAGATTTACTAATCTCTAAAATAGTGGGGATAGATAAAGTATCTGTATCTACTGCCAATGCTCCATTAAACGTACGTTGGCCTGAAGAAAGTGCTGTTCCGCCTGCTGCAGAATCTGTAATATATCTGTCAGCGCTTTGAGTTTGACTAAAGCCGGTAAAAGGCATTTGAGTCATATTTAAAACTCCTCTATTAGCTGTCACTGCAGAGAAAACTTGAGCAACTCCCATTCCATCACCTATGAGAAGAATAACATTTTTAGGTCGTTTTTTAAAATGACTGTTTTTCTTGAGAATTAAAACCTCGTGAGGGTTCTCATTTGTAAATGATTTTTTTTCTTCTTGAGCTGTAGAAGAAGTTACTATAAATATAAAAAGTGTAATACTTAAAAATAACTGTTTCATTTTGAATTATTTTATAAGAGTTAATTATTTTAAAATGTGAAATTGATTTTTCTATAATCTGACTAACAAAAGATATCTGAAATTGTTTTAAGCTTTATTATCATAACATCAAAGTTAATTATTTTCAGTTGACTACTTCTTCATTTAGTGTAATTTAGAGTTTATTTCCTAATAGGAATAGTTAGACTTAAAGGTTCCTTCCTTTTCAACATCTTTGATGCCTCACCTGTCAACCATAAATAATAATCTGAAGGTTTACCGTCTATGCCTACAAATTTAGCGACATCACTTACTGGAGGATTATCACTTACTTTAAAAATAGCTGTTCCTTCATTTACTTCATCAAACATAGCAACATAAATCATTTCCGCACCTGTATTTATTGCAGTACTTAATAGTTGCCAGTAGAATTTCCCTCCCATACGAGGAATTGATCCAGCAGGTTTTATATCATTAGGAAATTCAAATCTACTCAAGTTATGCCAACTGAAACCAGGATAAACTGATGGTACATAATCAATGCCTTCATTTCTACACCATTTCATGTCTTCAATTAGTACATCTCTATAGCGATCCATATCGTTATGCAATAATGGTGAAAAGCGTTGCACCATCCATGGCAAAATGATATCCGATTTTCTAATTACTTCATGTAGATAAGGGTCATGAATACAATCAGAATTTAAATCTCTCCAAAATGTTGGGATCCCCAACATAACTGTACATCCGCCATATTCAGGATCATTCTTAAAGAAATCTATTAATCGTTCTATTCCTATTTGTCTGATGTTATATGGTCTATCAGGGAATCCAACACCCCAAATTGCAACAATTGGTTTGCTATTGTGATGAAGATAAGTATTCACACCTTCTTGATTGGTTACTTTAATTTCGTCAACTAAAAACTTCCAATCCTCTATAATTGATGAACAATCTTCCCCATCTCCGTTCAAACCAGATAAATCATACATTACTGCTATTGCACGTTCATTAACTGAAGATGCGTGTAGAGCATCTTTAAGAATATGAGATGATTTTAAGCGACTCTCTTTTGTACGTGTTGTATTAAAAAAGCGTTGTACAAAAACACCATCTAATCCATATTCTTTCATCCATTTAAAATGGAGATCAATTGTACTTTTGTCACTAGAA
>JAQVGF010000075.1 GCA_028696875.1 Dysgonamonadaceae bacterium | reverse complement strand
AGAAGAACCTCAGGCTCATAATTGTCCGATAGTAATTAATGAAAGTAATTTGAATTATTAATCAAAACGGTCAACCCTATGTAGGGAAGGTCAAATTTTCAACTGTCAACCGTCAACTATAAACTATCAATTTCTATTCTAAAACCCAAAATGGAAAAGTTCTCCCAGCGAAGTGATTTGAATTTTATGAATAAATGCTATCAATAAATTCACATTACTTAAAACTAAGAACAGGGCGCCAGTAAAGATCACGCCAAACAAGCCACCCGTAATGTGTGCCGAATGATTGATACCGCCTACTTCTTTTTTGTCTAAATAGATGGAGATGAAAATAAAAATAAATCCAAACAAAAATGCCGGTAACATAATTGGGATAAAGAGAATGCCCATAAAATTCATTGGGTTGATGAGTATATACGCAAAGACGACTGCCGAAACTGCACCCGAGGCGCCTAAACCTTTGTAATAATAGTTATTTTTTTGTTTCAGATAGGTTGGCAGAATCGAGAAAAACAACCCTCCAACATAGAGCAAGACGAAAACTAAGGAGCCTACATTAGTCCCAAACTGCAGTTTGAAAATAGTTTCAATATAGCTGCCAAACAAGTAAAAGGTAAACATATTGAATAGGAGATGCATAAAATCTCCATGTAACAAGCCGTAAGTTAACATTCGATACCACTCACCATCTCTCACAACAGCGGGTTGAAATATAAGCCTGTCGGCAAGGCTATAGTCTCTAAATGCCTGGTAAGAAATAAGTGCGGTGATAATAATAATTGCAAGCGTTATCATAAATGTGTTTGAAAATTAATTCGCAAAATTAATGTGCAAAGTTAATAAAAAAACAGTGTGGTGTGCGAGATTCTCAATTAATCGTGATTAGCTCTCTTGTTTTTGATGTAAATTTGTATATTTGTTGATGTGGTGATGTGATGATGTGTTGGAGACAACTTTTAGGTTCGCTCGTGCGCTTTTTAAAGTGTGTGTTGCGTAAGTGAAAATTCTTCTTGAGACAGCAAATAAATAGTACAAAGTGAATGGATAAGAGGTTGGTGATGATAATAAATAAATGTGAATCAGTATTTTAACTTATAACTTTCACTTGCGACTTACAACTTACAACTTACAACTCTTTCCTCACTTATAACTTACCACTCATAACTTTTACCGACATTGAGATGAAGAAAACAGAGATCTTCATCAAAAGATTGTAACATCTTAAGCAAATCTTAAGATTCTATTAAACGTTGTTTAATGATAAATAAGCCATATTTGAACTATGAGAATATTGATTGTAGAAGACGAAGAAGGTATAGCCGCATTCTTAAAACAAGGATTGGAAGAAGAATCCTATGCGGTAGATGTTGCCATTGATGGCAAAAATGGACTTCACTTAGCGCTCTCGGGTGAGTATGATTTGCTATTATTGGACTGGATATTGCCGGGTATCAGCGGAATAGAGATAACCAAGCAGTTCAGAAAAATGCATCACAAGACGCCTATAATATTTCTCACCGCAAAAGATACGGTAGACGAGACTGTTTTTGGATTGCAATCGGGGGCAAATGATTACATCAAAAAGCCTTTTCATTTTGAGGAGCTTTTGGAGCGAATAAAAGTGCAACTTAGACCAAAATCGGGAGAACACTCCATTTTTGTATTGGGTGAGATTACACTGAACACAGAAACGCATCAGGTTCACAAAGGCGATCAGGAAATCAACCTCACACAAAAAGAGTTTGCTTTGCTGGAATACCTTATACGAAATAAAGGCAAGGTTTGTAGAAGAACACGCATTATTGAAAGTGTATGGGATATTCATTTTGAATACAATACAGGTGTGATTGACGTTTATATCAATGCGCTTCGCAAAAAACTTATGTTATCCGAAAAAGAAGATTACATTCAAACCGTTAGAGGGGTAGGATATATAGCTAAGGAACTATGAATTTAAGCTTTAAAAATAGAATAGCTTTTCATTATATGGTAGCAACAGCCATCATTATGGCTTTGGTGTTTGGAGTAATCTGTTTTGTGGTTCAATCTACTGTGTTAAAGCATCTTGACAATGACCTATCTTATGAAGCTGAAAAACATACCGGAGAAATAAGAATTATTGGTGACAGTCTTCAATTTATCAACAAGGCAGAGTGGGAAGAAAGAGAACATCGTGTATTACAGGTAAATCCAGTATTTATTCAATTGATTGATAAGCAGGGTAAAGTAATGGATAAATCACCTAACCTGAAAACAGACTATTTGCCTTTTAAAGAATCAGAATTTGGAGGACACTTTAATGTTAAGTTGAATAATAGAGCTATCAGACAAGCACAACTGCCCATAGAGCAAAACGGAAAAATAAAAGGATACATTCTCACAGCTATGTCATCAGAATTGTATGAATCTGTAATATTAAAGTTGAAGCAGGTGCTCTTTTTTTCATACCTTATTGTATTGGCAGGTTTGTATCTTATATCCCGATTTATAGCCGGAAGGAGTATTAAACCCATTCGGGAAATGACTCACACCATTACAAGAATCACCAATCATAACATGAAAGAACGAGTGGTGCTGCCTCAGAACAAAGACGAAATCTATAATCTTTCATCCAGCTTCAATGCATTACTGGAAAGAATTGAAAATACCATAGAGCGAGAAAAACAATTTACTTCCGATGCTTCTCACGAACTTAGAACTCCTCTTGCTACACTCCGAGGAACACTGGAAGTGTTGATTAGAAAGCCAAGAACTCAAAAAGAATACGAAGAGAAAATAAGATACAGCCTTTCAGAAATTGAGCGAATGACAACAATATTAGAGCAACTGTTGCTATTAGCTCGTTTGGATACAAAATCAAATACCCAAGATAATACACCGGTTTCATTGCCTGCACTTATTGATGAATCAATCTCACATTTCAAAAAACAGATAACAGAAAAAAATATAAAAATTGATTTAACCATAAATCGTGCTGAGCAAGCATTTGTACCTCGCTATTACTCCAATTTGATTATTGATAATATACTGAGTAATGCAATTAAATATTCCGTGAATGACGCTACTGTGGAAATAAATGTGGATGTAACTGATGAAGGTATTATCTGTTCCATAAAAGATGATGGGATAGGAATCGATGAAGCGGATCTGGCACACATCTATGAAAATTTATTCCGTTCCAATTCCTTGGATTATAAGCATATATCGGGTCATGGCATGGGACTTTCCATTGTAAAAAAAAGTGCGGAAGCCATTAAAGCGAAGCTGAATATAAGTAGCACTTTGGATCATGGAACAACAGTAACCATCCTTTTTTTAAGCAAATCTTAAGAAAGTCTTTAGAAAAACTTTAAGGTGCCTCTATTATATTTGATCTTTTATTTCAAAGACAAATATAAATAGTAACGCACCCATGTTAGAACGCATCATACGGTACAGTATCCACCACAAGCTGATAATACTTTTATTTTCAGCATTTATCATTGGTTTCGGGATTTATTCTCTTACTCAAATTCCAATTGGTTCTGTCCCGGATATCACCAACAATCAGGTACAGATTATTACTACATCTAGAAATTTAGCCACAGAAGATGTAGAGAAGTTTCTAACTTATCCCATAGAGTTGGAGATGGCAAATTTGCCCAATGTAAAAGAGATTCGATCAGTATCTAAATTTGGACTTTCTGTAGTTACTGTAGTTTTTGATGATAAAATTGGAACTTATCTGCCGAGGCAACTTATTGCTGAAAAAATTAAGGCTGCTGAAGAAAATATACCTGCTGAATTTGGTCAACCTTTTATGGGTCCCATTACTACAGGATTGGGAGAAATTTATCAATATGTGATAGATGTAGATTCTGCTTATAAAGATGATTATTCTTTAACTGATATAAGAACCATACAAGACTGGATTGTTCGACGCCAGCTTTCCGGTATACCCGGAGTGGTGGAAGTGAATACTTGGGGCGGATTTCTGAAACAATATGAAGTTGCCATGAATCCTGAAAGACTTAGAAGTCTTAATCTTTCCGTCACACAAGTATTTTCTGCGTTAGAAAAGAATAATAGCGTTGCCGGAGGTGGGTATATCGAAAAAACGAATCAAACCTTTTTTATCAGAGGAGAAGGATTGATTGGTTCGTTGGAAGATATTGAAAATATTGTGATTGAAAATAGAAATGGCACTCCCATTTTTATTAAAGATGTTGCAACAGTAGCTTTTGGTCATGCTACTCGCTTTGGAGCGATTACGGGAAACGGTGAAGGCGAAAAAGTATTGGGTCAAATAATGATGCTAAAGGATGCAGATTCCAGAGCGGTAATAAATGCTGTAAACGAAAGAGTAGCAGAGATATCGAACACTTTACCTCCCGGCATTAGTATAAATCCTTTTTTAGAAAGAAGCGAACTGATAGGTAAAACTACCACTACCATTGCAGAAAACATTATTTTAGGTTCTCTAATTGTGATTTTTGTGGTGGTTATTTTATTAGGAAATATTCGTTCAGGATTGGTTGTTGCCTCTGTTATCCCTTTGTCGTTGTTATTTGCGCTATCACTCATGTATATTTTTGGAGTAGATGCCAATCTGATGAGTCTCGGCGCTATTGACTTTGGGATTATCATAGATGGGGCAGTCATTATTGTAGAATATATTTCATTTAAAATAACTGCCGAACGCACGGAGTTGTTAGCTCTACCAAAAGGAGAAAGACAAAGTTTTATAAATAAAATTACACTTTCCGGAGCAAATAAAATGATGCACTCGGCTGTTTTTGGTCAACTTATCATTATCATCGTATTTATTCCCATTTTATCATTGGTAGGTGTGGAAGGGAAAATGTTTAGACCCATGGCACTTGTCTTTTCTTTCGCGCTTATTGGCACCATGATTTTATGTTTTACCTACGTTCCGGTAATGGCTTCCCTATTTATCAGACCGGCAGATCCAAACAAAAAGACCATATCGTCTCGAATAATTACTTTTTTACAAGATAAGCACAAACCTACAATGGAATGGGCATTGGATAGAAAAATTCTTGTTTTGGGTATGGCGTTTGCGCTTGTGGTTGGAGCTGCTCTTCTATATTATACAAGCATGGGAGCTGAATTTGTTCCTACGCTGGACGAAGGAGATTTTGTTATTCAACCGGTGTTGAAGACGGGGACCTCTTTGAGTAACACCACAGAAGCAACTACTCGAATTGAAAAGATTCTGATGCGATTTCCAGAAGTAGATCAAGTGATTAGTAGGATTGGTGCGGCTGAAGTACCAACCGATCCCATGTCAATGGAGGAAAGTGACGTAATTATCAAACTAAGACCCAAAAAAGAGTGGGTTTCTGCAAAAAATAAAGATGAATTGGCGGATAAATTCAAAGAAGCTTTATCGGAAATCCCCGGAGTGGACTTTGAGTTTACTCAACCCATCGAAATGCGATTTAACGAGTTAATTACCGGGGTACGTGCCGATTTGGCTATCAAGATTTTTGGCGAAGACCTTGATCTACTTTATAATAAAGCTACAGAAATTGAGAGAGCCATTCAGAATATTGAGGGAGCTGCCGATATAATTGTAGAAAAAATAACCGGGCTACCCCAGATGTCAGTAGAATATGATCGTCAAAAAATTGCAAAATATGGGCTCAATGTGAAAGAACTCAACAACATTATATCCATGGGTTTTGCAGGCATGACTGCCGGAACAGTTTTTGAAGGGGAAAAACAATTTGATTTGGTGGTTCGTTTTGACAAAGAGCATCGTCGCGGCATTGAAGACATTGAAAATGCCACAATTCAATTGCCAAACGGTAATCAGTTGCCGTTACATGAATTTGCTACCATCACATTGACAAAAGGACCTTCTAAAATATCACGAGATGATACTAAAAGAAGGATTGTGGTGGGTGTGAATGTTAGAGGCCGAGACTTGGAGTCAGTTGTGAAAGATGTTCAGTTAATTATCAACCGGGATATTGAATTACCTACGGGTTACACCATTGATTATGGAGGCCAATTCGAAAATCTGAGATCGGCATCAGAACGATTGAAGTTTGCAGTCCCAATAGCTCTTCTACTCATATTTGTGTTGCTTTACTTTGCTTTCGATTCAATTAAAGATGCACTCATAATTTATAGTGCCATTCCCATGTCTGCTGTTGGAGGTGTCTTTCTTCTATTTATCCGCGATATGCCTTTTAGTATTTCCGCAGGAGTAGGATTTATAGCACTCTTTGGTGTAGCGGTGTTGAATGGTATAGTGCTAATAGGAGAGTTTAAAGATTTGAAAGCTCAAGGTATCAGCGATGTTAATACGCGCATAATATTGGGGACTAAAAACAGATTGAGACCTGTTTTGCTTACTGCATCAGCCGCCGCGTTGGGCTTTTTGCCCATGGCAGTTTCAAATTCTGCCGGGGCAGAAGTGCAAAGACCATTGGCAACAGTGGTAATTGGTGGGCTTATTTCTGCTACCGCACTTACACTTGTTGTTTTACCGGTGTTGTATGCATTATTTGATAGAAATGAAGATAACAATCAACCAAAAAATAAACAGCCGATGAAAACCTTTGTAACTCTATTGCTACTACTTATGATACCCGCTTTGGGTTATAGCCAGAATAATGAAATTACGGTAGATCAAGCAGTGGAAATTGCATTACGTAACAATCTTGGTTTGAAAGCATCTGCTCAGCGTATCAATCAGAGCAAACAACTACTTGGAAGTGCCATAGATATAGACAAAACAGAAATTTATTACAGTAGAGATGAGAATAATTTCGCTCCAAACAACGTGCCGTTAGATGTGTGGGGTGTCAGACAATCGTTTCAATTTCCCACAGTGTATGGAGCACAACGAAAAGTTATGCAAGGACAATCTCAATTGGTCAACGATCAATATGATATGGACAAGCGCATGGTTTCCAGAGAGGTATATAAGACATATTATGAAATAGTCTATTGGCAACAGATGTATCAAAACTATACCTACTTGGATAGTTTGTACACCGCCTTCGAGCATGCAGCAAATAGAAGGTTTGAGCAAGGAGAATCTAACTATTTAGAAAAATTGACAGCCGAAACCAAGAAAAAGGAAATTTCATTACAACTAAATCAAATTCTTGAAAGTGTTCGGAAGACTTATCTGGTACTAAATCAATGGTTACAAACGGATACTGCATTTAAGGTAAGCGACAGACAATTTGAAAAAATTGCGCTAATACCGTTTGATACAGTGAATCATCCCGGATTAAATTACTATGCAGATGCAATGCAGTTGTCGGGTAAAATGCATACGCTGGAAAAACATAAATTACTGCCCGACTTAAACGTCTCTGTTTTTCGTGGCACCAATAATGGCATAGGCAATCGGGCGTATTGGGGAGTTGAGGTAGGTGTAGCTATTCCATTGTGGTTCGGAAATCAGAAGTCAAAAATAGCAGCAGCTAAAACAGGTACATTCATCATGCAGTCCGAAAGCAATAATTACAAAATACAACTAAATTCAAAGTACAGAGAATTGCAATCAGATCTTAGACAATTTGAAGAAGGTATCAACTATTATGAATCCACCGGCAAAGAGTTGTCTCAAAAAACGTTGTTCCATGCCGAGCAAGCTTTTAAGAATGGCGAAATAAATTTTTTGCAATACACACAACTCTTGGAGAATGCCAAAAACATTGAAACCAATTATCTAACATCGCTTTTCAATTACAACATGACTGTATTAGAAGCCAACTATTTAATGAATTAAGAATGAAAAAACAGAATAATAATCCGATGAAAAATTTTACTGTAAACTATTTACTTGTTATCGTTTTGCTATCGTTGGCAGCATGCTCATCAAAAAATGATGCAACAACATCTGATGAAATGAGTGATGAAAATTTGACCAAAGATATTTACGAATTGAGTTCAACTCAATTCAATTCATCCGATATGAAATTGGGCAAACTGGAAATGCAAGAGTTTTATGAGATAGTAAAAGCCAATGGAATGTTTAATGTTCCTCCTCAAAATCGTGCTTCAGTTAGCTCATATTTTGGTGGATCTGTAAAGGATATAAAACTACAACCGGGACAACATGTAAAAAGGGGACAAGTTCTCTTTACTTTAGAAAATCCTGAGTTTGTTCAGTTGCAGCAAGATTTCTTAGAATCACAAGGACAACTTTCCTATTTGAAATCAGACTACGAAAGGCAGAAAAATTTAGTGGAGGATAATGTAACCTCTCAGAAGAACTATCTCAAATCAGAGTCGGATTACACAGTTACGAGAGCCAGGCACGCATCTCTCCGCAAGAAACTGGAACTTTTAGATATCAATCCCAATGCACTGACGATAGATAATATTAGAGCTACAGTAACAGTGACAGCGCCAATAAATGGATATGTTACAGACGTAAATATCACAAAAGGTTCGTTTTTGAACCCTTCCGACGTAGCGATGATTATTGTTGATACGGACCACTTACAGTTAGAATTGAACATTTTTGAAAAGGACCTTGCTAAGGTGAGGATAGGGCAGCCCATTCATTTTAGAATACAGGAAGATCAGAGTCAGCAATACGAAGCCTCGGTTTATTTGGTTAACAAGACCGTAGATGCCGAAAAACGAACTATCGGGATACTTGGTCAGCTCTCAGATGCAAAGCTCACCAATAGATTTAACCCGGGGGTATATGTCCAAGCAGACATTTACACCACTTCAGATTCACGCCCATCGTTGCCGCAAGAAGCCTTGGTTGAAGTTGATGACAAAAATTATGTTTTGGTATTAGATAGCTCATCAGACGCTGGTCTCACTTTTATAAAGAAAGAAGTTAAAACAGGAGTTTCAAATAATGATGATATTGAAATTATGAATGCTGGTGATTTTAATGAAAACAGCGAGTTTTTGGTAAAAGGAGCATTTAATCTTATAAAAGAATGAAAGAGTAGCCATTTTAATCAACTCAATTAATTATGAATGCCGCACATTTTCACTTGTTTGTAAATCACCTGCCAATTATAGGCTTTTGGTTAGGAACCCTTGTCCTTATTGCAGGATTGTTGTTCAAGAAAACTGATATTAAACTTACTGCACTTGGTCTGTTTATTTTCAGTGCCATTACATCAATTTTCGCATTTTTCTCGGGTGAAGGCGCAAAAGAAGTTGTAGAAAATTTTGCGGGAATTAGCGAAACACTTATACACACTCACCAAGAATATGCCAAATTGTTTTTTATTCTCACTCTGATTTTAGGAGCAATATCATTGGTTGCATTTGTTGCGGAACTTAAAAAATTGAAATATGCAAGATATCTTATAATGCTAACATTGTTACTTGCAATAGCCACTGGAGTTTTAGCCAAATATGTAGCCACAAGTGGTGGTGAAATTAGGCACACAGAGATAAGAAGCGATGCGAAGATGATTCCTTTATAGAGATGTGTTGATGTGGTGATGTGTTGATGTGGTGATGTGTAATGAGTGATGTATAGGGCACAATTTTTAGGTTCGCTCGCGCGCTTTTGTAAAGCGTGTATTGCGAAGCGAATTCTATTTAGTAAACCGCACACCTTTTGAAAAGCGAAT
>JAQVGF010000074.1:3297-9603 GCA_028696875.1 Dysgonamonadaceae bacterium | reverse complement strand
CAGAAGCTTCCATTTTCCGGCAATTTACACAACCATATCCTGAAAAGTCAATCAACACAGGTTTATTCACCTGTTTGGCATATGTCATGCCGGCTTCGTAGTCCAATGATTTGGCATGTACTGCTCCATCATACAAATTAAAATCTTGCGTGTACATAGGCGGCGCAAAAGCACTAATTGCTTTCAGCGGCGCACCCCATAGCCCGGGTATCATATACAATGCAAAAGAAAGTGAGATAATCGACAAAAACAACCGTGTAACTGAAACGTGAGCCAATTCACTGTCGTGTGGCAATTTCAATTTGCCTAACAAATAGATTCCTAACAAAGCAAATATCACTATCCAAAGTACTAAGAATGTTTCTCTATCGAGTATACCCCATCCGTATGCTAAATCTGCTACGGAGAAGAACTTGAGCGCTAAAGCTAATTCTAAGAACCCTAAAACTACTTTCACGGAGTTGAGCCAACCGCCGGATTTTGGCATGCTTTCTAACCATGATGGAAAAATTGCAAAAAAGCTAAAAGGAATGGCAAGTGCCAATGCAAAACCAAACATTCCAATTGCGGGGGCAATAATGCTACCGGAGGTTGCTGTTTCTACCAACAATGTTCCGATAATGGGACCTGTACATGAAAACGAAACAAGAGCCAATGTAAATGCCATAAAGAATATACTCAGCATTCCGGTTGTTTTATCGGCTCTGGCATCCATTTTGTTGGTCCACGATGCAGGCAGAACCAATTCGAACGCACCAAAAAAGGATATGGCGAAAAACACTAAAAGGGCAAAGAATAAGAGATTGAATACAGCATTGGTGGAAAGGTCATTGAGTGCGCTGGCACCAAAAATACCCGTGACTGTAAGCCCTAATAAAACGTAGATTACTATGATTGCGACACCATATAAAACGGCGTCCGAAATTGCTTTTTTCCGATTATCTTTGTTTCGTTTCAAAAAGAAACTAACGGTCATGGGAATAAGCGGCCAAACACAAGGGGTAAGAAGCGCAATAATTCCTCCGGCAAAGCCTGCTATAAGAATCCACCACAAAGATTGACCGGTAACGCTTCCTTTCATTCCGTATTCGCGTAATTCATCAATTACGGGAGTCCAAAGCGCATCGCTGGCTATATCGGATGGTTCTTCTGAGATATTTAAAGGAGCCATCACAAAATCTTGCGTTTCGAGAGGCGTATCCTCTTTAACAATATTCACGTCTTCTGTGGAAGACGACGAGCCTGCAGCAGTCGCACTTTCTACAACTGTAGCCGGAAGATCAGATGATGTAAATGAGAAATCTTGTGGTAAAGGTGGTGTACATTCACGGTCGTCGCAAGCTTGTGCACGGACGTCACCTTCCAACACAAATTTTGATTTATCGGTCACTTTAAATCGTTGAACAAACTTGGCCGAACCATCGTAGTAGCCAATGTTCATTTCAAAAACTGCATCGTATCCGGAAATCAGTTTTGAATCCTTTGATTTAAACTCACCCACTGCAACTGCACCTTGCAACTTATCTATGGATAAAGAGGTGGGATATGGACCTCCATCGGGTATTTTTGTGTCATATAAATGCCAACCTGACTCAAGTTCTACATCAGCTACCAATTCAATTTCTCCGTTTCCAGTATCAATTAGACTGAATTTCCAACTCGTCGGACTTGATTGACCAAATCCATAAACGATAAAACCCAGAACAGATAGAAACGTAAGAATGCTTCTCTTTCTCATAATATTTTTTTTTGTTTCGAGAACAAAGATACTACTATTTGAAAAATCAGCCGTGTAAATAAAGTTTTTTGGTGTGATAAAAACTTAAATAGTCTCTGTTTGAAGTTTTTATCTCACATGTTAAATTTCTATCGTGTCATTTGTTTGTTCTATGATACGATAGTTATTTTAGATGTAAAACTAAGCTACATACAACACGCCCGCACGCATTTTATAATACGCCTGCCCTGTGGAATAATGCTTTGCATTAAAGCCTCTGGTTTATTCCACAGGGTAAATGTTGCAATAGCAAAAAACATTTTTGGATTTCTTTCGCTTCGTAAAACAGTGATTAAATCGGCGTGATCGGCTAATACCGAATTAAAAATATCTAATCATAACTTCTATTATCGCACAGCAATCACTTCAATTTCAATATCTGCATTTTTCGGCAATCCTTTAACTGCAAAAGCCGAACGTGCCGGAAATGTGCCTGAAAACTGCGATGCATACACTTCGTTCATGTCTGCAAAATCTGCCATATCCGTAAGGAAAACAGTAGTTTTAACTACATTGTCCAATGTCATATCTACCTCTTTGAGTATTGCTTCAATGTTTTTGAAGATTTGCAAAGTTTGTCCTTTTATTCCGCCCTTGGCGGTCTCTCCTGTTTTGGAGTCAACGGGCAGTTGTCCCGATACAAAAACAATTCCGTTTTTTTCAACACCCTGGCTATATGGACCAATGGCTGCGGGTGCGTTAGTTGTGGAGATTTCTTTTTTCATAATTGTTGATTTTTTTTAGTGATATTTTTTTTGCTGATAAATTATCCATTATCAATTGTCAATTGCTAATTGCTCCCCTCTGCCTAATCACTTCATATAGCATCACTCCCGCTGCAACCGATACATTCAGCGATTGAATGGTGCCAAACACAGGAATTTGAACCAAATCATCACAAATCCTCATTATTTCAGGATTAATTCCTACATCTTCCGAACCTAACAATATTGCAATGGGATCAACATACGTTGAACTGGTGTAGTTTTCGGCGGCTTTTTCTGTGGCTGCCACCACTTTTATTCCACTATTCCTCAAAAACTGTATACTCTCTTTCATATTCAGTTCACGACAAACAGGTATTGAGTGCAATGCGCCCGCCGAAGTTTTAATAGCATCCGCATTTACGCGCACGCTTCCACGTGCCGGAATCACAATGGCATCCACTCCCGCTACTTCGCACGTACGTGCAATGGCTCCAAAGTTTCTCACATCGGTAATTCCGTCTAATATAACGATAAAAGGATTTTTTCCCGTTTCGTAAAGTAACGGTACAATATCTTCTATTTTTTGGTACGTAACTGCTGATATAAAAGCAAGCACACCTTGATGATTTTTGCGAGTAATGCGATCAATTCGTTCGATAGGTACTTTCTGAATGGGGATTTCATGAAGAACCAAAACCTCCTGCAACTCTCGGAAAAGTTCACCTTGAAGTTCCCGTTTTACCAATACCCTGTCAATATCTTTTCCGGCTTGTACAGCTTCGATAACTGCTCGAAGACCAAAAATCATTTCTTTTTCTTTCATATATCTTTTTTGTTATTGTTTAATGTCAGCCAGGAAACCTCTTATTTTTGAGTCTTTGATAAGAAAGGGGCAAAGAATAATTATTCGTATGTTTCTAACATTACCTTCGCATTCTCCAGTGCCTGCACTGTTGTTTCTGCACCACTCAACATGCCGGCTATTTCTTTTATCCGATCTGCCATCGACAGTTTTTTCATCGACGTTATGGTTGCTTCCAATAAATCTTCTTTGTAAACATAGTAATGCGTATCGCCTTTGGCGGCTATTTGTGGTAAGTGTGTTATGGCAATTACTTGCATGCTCTTACTCAAATTTTTCATAATCAGCCCCATTTTATCGGCAATTTCACCGGACGTTCCGCTATCCACCTCATCAAAAATTATAGTTGCCAATGCTGTTGCGTCAGCAACCATTGATTTCAGGGATAACATCAATCGAGAGATTTCACCTCCCGATGCTATTTGTGATATAGGTTGCAAACTCGTGTTTTTGTTGGCAGAGAAGAGAAAATTAATGAAGTCTTTTCCTGTAGAATCAAGTTGTTTTTTTTCTATGAAATTTATTTCGAAACGTGCGTTTGGAATACCCAAGGAAGAAAGTTGATTGGCAATATTTTTTTCGATGTCCACCTTTGAAGATTTACGCATCTCGCTCAGACTATTAGCTTCGGCAAGTAAAATCTCTTTTTTCTTAAAAACTTCTTTTTCCAACTTTTCAATACGCTCGTCCAACGAATCAATGTTCTGCAATTTCAAATCTATCTCAGATTGAATAGCCAGTAACTCCTCTGTTGTACTTACAGAATGTTTTTGTTGCAAGCTGTAGATGGTGCTCAATCTATCTTCAATAAGTTGTTGCCTCTCGGGATTAAACTCTACTTCTTGAAACATTCGTTCCGATTCCTGACGCAAATCCTTTAAATCGATATAAGCCGATTCTATTCTTTCCGTTAAATCATGCGATGTTGAAAACTTTTGCAACGATTTTGCTATTTCCAGTGCCATTCGCAATCCTGATTCAACGCTGTGTTCTTCACCGGATAACAAGTTGGTAAGTTTATACAATCCGGATTTAATCTCTTCAGCATGTGTAATCACCTGAAGCTCCGCCTCCAGCGCCTCTTGCTCATTTGGTTCCAAATGAGCTTCCGACAGACTGTTGAACTGGTAACGCAGATAATCCTCTTCTTCTTTGTTTTTTCGAGCCTGATCGTGCAGATCCGCTAACTCTTTTTCCGATTTTTTATAGGAATGGTAATACGAGCTGTATGTTTGTTTAACAGAAGTTGTTTTTGCAATTAAATCAACAATATTTAATTGAGATAAGTTGTCATTTAAGGATAGGTTTTCGTGTTGCGAATGAATATCAATTAGTTTTTCACCCAAAACTTTCAAATGATTCAGATAGACCGGTGAATCGTTTACGAAAGCACGTGATTTACCATTCGCCCAAATTTCGCGTCTCAAAATACATAAGTTTCCATCGTAAACCCAATCATTTTCTTCGAATAATGAACGAAGTTCATACACCGAAATATCAAAAATGCCCTCAATTGTACATTTCGATTCGCCCTCTTTAATCTGTTTGTTTTCGGCACGTTGCCCTAAAATTAGAGATAAAGCACCCAGAATAATAGATTTACCGGCTCCGGTTTCACCTGTAATTACAGAGAATCCGGTATCGAAATCTACTTTCAATTCATCAATTAATGCGTAATTTTTTATATAAAGCGTTTTTAACATTCAATTGTTTTATCAGCTAAATTGTAAAATATTTCATTCAGATATCGATTTATAGAATTTCAACTCTCCTCTTAATCGTTCCACATCTTCCTGTAGTTGTTGCACTTGTTGCAACATGTGATGCAAAGCTTCAATGCCTTCTATATTTATTTCCAAATCATAGTGCCATCGAACGAATTGCTCAATTTCTTGCAAGTAATCGTATTCGATGTATTTATCCTTCTCTTCTACTACAATTTCTATCAAGCCGGAATTTTGTAGTGCGTCCAAAAAAGTTTCTTCCACTTGGTAGATTTGCAAACATTCTGTGTATGTTATTTTTTTATCGCTCATCGTCTGTTCAAGTTTGATAATTCGGTAAATAGTTCTTTTTCTTTTGGGGTGAGTTTTTCCGGCAATTTCACTTTAAAGGTCACATAGAGATCACCGAACTTACCTTCTTTTTTATAAACCGGAAAACCTTTTCCTCTCAATCGTACGGTGGTGTCAGGCTGTGTATTGGTTGGAACAGGGAACTTGACATTGCCCGTCAGTGTTTCAATCATAATTTCGCCACCTAAAACGGCAGTATAGAGATCAATCTCAGTCTGTTTATACAGATCGTTCCCTTTGCGCTTAAATTGCGGATCGTCCGGAATTTTAAAGGTTATAAACAAATCACCATTCGGTCCGTTATTTATCCCCGGTTGTCCGTATCCTTTTAAACGAATCTTTTGCCCGTCGGCAATGCCGGCCGGAATTGTTATGCGGACATTCTTTCCATCAATGGTAAGCGTCTGCTGATGCGTTTGCATTGCTTGACGAAGCGAAAGTTGGAGTTCTGCATTGTAATCTTGCCCTTTAAAGCGAGTTTGTCCGCGCGATTGTTGCGAAAAACCGCCTCCAAACATGGAGTGAAAGAAATCTGAAAAGTCATCGCCGCCAAAACCTCCTTCAGCAAAAAAAGACTCTGCACCTTGACCCTGATATTGCCGTTGCGACTGCTGTGCACGTTGTGCTCTCTCAAACTCTTCACCGTGTTTCCAATCTTTGCCATACTTATCGTATTTCTTTTTCTTCTCAGGATCACTCAACACTTCATTCGCTTCGTTTATTTCTTGAAACTTCCTTTGTGCTTCTTTATTGTTAGGATTTAAATCGGGATGATATTTTCGTGCCAATTTACGATAAGCTTTCTTCACCTCATCGGTGGTAGCATTTTTATCTACCCCCAATACTTTATAATAATCGATGTATGCCATTAATCGGTTTCTGTTT
>JAQVGF010000074.1:2036-3197 GCA_028696875.1 Dysgonamonadaceae bacterium | reverse complement strand
TATACCGGTCGCACTTGACCTTCCCCTTCAATAATCCATTTATAACTTGTAAGCTCTTCAAGTCCCATTGGACCACGAGCATGTAGTTTTTGCGTACTGATACCTATTTCAGCTCCTAAACCAAATTGTGCACCATCAGTAAATGCAGTAGAAGCATTAGAATATACAGAGGAAGCATCCACCATATTTTGAAATTTCTTTATCGTCTCTGCATTTTCAGAAACAATGGCTTCGCTATGTTTAGAACTATACTCAGAAATGTGGGCAAGAGCTTCGTCCAAATTTGAAACTGTTTTAATGGTCATTTCTAAAGCCAAAAATTCATTGCCATAATCATCAATTGTAGCTTTTTGCAACAATTGGGAAGGATAAATATCTTTTAATATGTTGAAAGATTTTGAATCAGCATGTATCAAAACATTTTTCTCAGATAGTTTACCAGTTAAAGTGGGTAGATCGCTTAAACGGCTTTCATGAATAATTAAACACTCTAATGCATTGCAAACAGCCGGACGACGAGTCTTTGCATTGAAAATTATTTCGCGACCTTTCTCAACATCCCCAAACTCATCAAAATAGGTATGACAAACTCCCACGCCTGTTTCAATTACAGGAATGGTAGCATTTTTTCGCACAAAATCGATTAAGCCTTGGCTTCCACGAGGAATAATCAGATCGATATAATTTCGTGCAGTCAGCATTTCATGAGTTTCATCGCGTCCGGTGGGCAAAAGTGTTACAATGTTTTCATCTAACTCAAATTGTTTCAGCACTTTTTTAATAATGGAAATGATGGCAATATTAGAATATTCTGCATCGCCCCCGCCCTTTAAAACAGACGCATTACCCGATTTGAAACAAAGTGCAAAAACATCGAACGTTACATTTGGACGTGCTTCGTAAATGATTCCGATAACACCAAATGGAACAGTAATCTTCTTTATCTTTAATCCATTCGGACGGATTTCCTCTTTCAATATTCGCCCATTCGGGCTTGGTAAGTTTGCTACATTTTCAATATCGGTAGCAATACCTTCAATACGTTCCTCGGTCAATCTTAATCTATCGTATTTCGGATTCTTTGAATCCATTCGTTCCAAATCCTTTTTATTTTCTTTAAGAATAAAATCACTGTTTTCACGAGTTTGCTTGGCTAATTCG
>JAQVGF010000074.1:0-1936 GCA_028696875.1 Dysgonamonadaceae bacterium | reverse complement strand
ATATAAAGATAATCGTAGTGCACAGTTGGTCTTTGTTTTTCTATCAATTTTTCGGATTCAATTTTATCAGAACTGTAGTTGGCTTTTCCAACACCAATCAAATTTCCTTGTTCGTCTGTTATTTTTATCAAATCGTCTTTTTTGAATTTTGCACTAACTTTTATAATTCCGCGAGGCAACAAGCTTACAGCTTTATCAGAATTTAATGCATCTGCTGCTCCTTGGTTCACAACAACTTTTCCTTTTGCAAAATCATCAGAATAAGCAATCCATTTTTTCACACTATTTGCCAATTTTGGATTGGGTACGAAATAAGTATGTCTTAAATTAAACTGCGTATTCATCAAATTAATCAATACATTTTCAGTAGTACCATTGGCAATATGAACACCTATACCATCTCCAGCAACTTTTTTTGCAATGCGATATTTGGTCAACATTCCGCCACGTCCAAAATCAGACTGTTCAGTAGAAATACCTTCTTCCGGTTTCTTATCTTTCAACTCTATTTGTTCAATAAGTTGTGCATTCTTACTTTTAGGATTAGCGTTGTACACTCCATCAACATTGGTAAGTATAATTAAAGCTTCAGAATTTACCATAGAGGCTATCAAAGCAGAAAGTTCATCATTGTCGGTAAACATCAATTCGGTTACAGAAATGGTGTCATTTTCGTTTACTATCGGAACCACTCTGTTTTCCAGTAATGTTGTAAAACAGTTTTTCATATTGAGGTAATGCACCCGACTCGAAAAATTTTCTTTCGTAGTTAACACCTGTGCACAAACCAAATCGTGCTCTCCAAAAAAGTCTGAATAACGATTAATTAATTTTATCTGACCTAAAGCAGACCACAATTGACGTTTCGAAATCGTGTCAATCTTTTTAGTGGGACGAAGAACTGCACGTCCTGCAGCTACAGCACCGGAAGAAACCAACACTATTTCCACACCGTTTTTTCGGAGAAATGAAATTTGGTCAACTAAGTGCGCAATCTGCGAAACATTTAGCGTTCCATCCGGTTTGGTTAAAACGTTGCTACCTATTTTTACGGTTATTTTGTTGTATCTGAATTGCATTTATTTGAATTGATCTAATTTATGAATATCTTTACTGAATTGGTTTAATCTTTTTGTAAGAAGCCAAAACTCCTTGAATCAACGATGCACTAAAGCCCTTATTCTCCATTTCATTCAACCCTGTAATTGTAATTCCCATTGGAGTAGTTACCTTATCAATTTCACGTTCGGGATGATTGCCACTTTGAAGAATAAGCTCTGCCGCTCCTTTTACAGTTTGAGCTGTTATAAATTGAGCCGTTTCTGCACTAAAGCCAATTTCAATTCCGCCTTGCATCGCTGCGCGAATATATCGTAATGCATACGCAATTCCGCATGATGCAAGTACGGTTGCTGCTGCCATTAAATCTTCATCAATTTCAACCGTTTTACCCAAAACATTGAATAACTCAAATATATAATCTTTGCATGCTTCGGTATTACCGTTTACAGAAATACATGTTAACGATTCTTGTATGGCAATTGCAGTATTTGGCATTACTCTGAAAATTGGCATTTCTTTTCCAACCATTTCGTCTAACACTTTAAGCCCGACTCCCGTCACAATAGATATAAGAATTTTGTCCTCAGTCAAAACCGGTTTTATCTCATTCAATACACCTTCAATATGGTATGGCTTTACAGCTACTATTACCACATCAGCATTTCGTACAGCCTCCTCATTGCTTTGAAAAGTCGTTATTCCCAACAATTTCATTTTATCAAGTGTAGCTTGTTTCCTGACATATGCATGAATATCGTTAGGTGATATAGAGTTTGATTTAACCAACCCTTTGACGATTGCAGTTCCCATGTTTCCTATGCCAATAATGGCTATCTTTTTATTCTTCATCTTTTAGGTGTTTCAGTTTTAAAAA
>JAQVGF010000073.1 GCA_028696875.1 Dysgonamonadaceae bacterium | reverse complement strand
CGTGCCACGATTGTAACCAGCTGATAATCAAGAGTAGGTTAAAATAAAAGTGTCCGATAATGAACAGTGGCGTTCGGTATTGGACACTTTGGAAGGAAAAAAAAGATTTCACAAGACTAACCGACTTGCAATTGGCGCGAGCCGGGGTTTTATCGCGTTACAAACACAAAACCATTAAGAATTTGAAAATTAATATGTGTATTGCTTAAACGGGAATGTTTGATTTCCTTTTTGCTTCGTAACATATCGATTGAATATCGCCGTGAGTGGAGAAAGTAATGAAATAGGATATTTCAAAATTGGGGGGGCGGATATTTCAAAGTTAATAACCGGATATTTCAAAGTTGCAGTGAAGATATTTCAAAATTGTAGATGATATATATGAAAATTAGACTTATCTTTGTTATTGAATTTCAAACCATAAAATTTATTTCTGATGATAATTAGAAGAGAAATAACCTCCGCTATTAATCTTTTGATTGATAAGTATCCAATTATAGCAGTTACAGGTCCTCGACAATCAGGTAAAACAACATTGCTCAAACATATGTTTCCTGAATATCGTTATGTGAGTTTGGAAAATCCGGACATTCGGAGTTTTGCAACAACAGACCCAAATGGATTTCTATTAGAATATTCACAAAACGTAATCCTGGACGAAGTTCAACGTGTACCAACTCTATTTTCGTATCTACAAACAAAAGTAGATGATAGTAAGATGATGGGACAATTTATTTTATCAGGCTCACAAAATTTTCATCTGCTCGAAAACATTACTCAAAGTTTAGCGGGACGCGTTGCTATGTTTAAGCTTCTCCCTTTCGACTTTCAGGAATTAAATTCAGCAGGATTGTTACAAAAGAATTATATCGATAGCTTAATTAAGGGATTCTACCCTGCAATATTCGACCGTGAAATTCCATCAAAGATATTTTATTCCAATTACGTTCAAACATACATTAAGCGGGATGTAAGTGAGCTAATCGCAATTAAGGATATGCGCTTATTTCAAAACTTCCTATCTCTGTGCGCTACACGAGCAGGCCAATTAGTAAACTTAAGCTCACTTGCGAATGAATCGGGGATTACACAACCAACGGCAAAAGCATGGTTATCAGCATTAGAAAGCAGTTATATTCTATTTTTATTACAACCATATTTTAAGAATTTCTCAAAACGTATTGTAAAGACACCAAAACTTTACTTTTACGACACTGGATTGCTCTGTTATTTACTCAAGCTGGATAATGCAGAACAAATTCAATTATCAGATTTTAAAGGTGCTCTTTTTGAGAATATGATGATTGCAGAATATGTGAAAAGGATGCATCATTGTAATCAATTGAACGACATTTGGTTTTGGCGAGATGTTGCAGGAAATGAAGTTGATTTAATTATCCAAGCGGGACCTACACAAAAGGCAATAGAATTTAAAGCAACTCAAACTATTATGCCAAATTTATTCAAAGGACTCAATTATTATGAAAAAATATCGGGGAAAACAAACTTGAGTAAATACCTTGTTTATGGTGGTGAAGAATCTCAAAAACGAACGGTTGCGACAGTTGTACCGTGGAAAGATTTTGGTGGAAAGATGATTTGATTAATAACCTGATCTCGACTATTGGATAATCAGAAAACTGTTGTTAAAATAAAAGAAACATAGATATACAACTTCTTTAACTTGCAGCATTATAAGACTGAGATTTCACAATATGTGAAATAAGATGCATACATTATATTCAATTCCACGTAAATTAAATTGAAAACATCACAAATTTAAACAGTGTGAACTTTACCTTCTACTGAACTTTTCTAAAACTCAATCTGTTTATATCTTATAAGATAGGATGTTACACATCCAAAAATTTAGAGTTTCTGAACTTTTAAAATTATAAAATTATGAGATCTATTTATTTATTAATTGTGTTGAGTTTGTTTGCATTTAGTTGCAGTAATCCTAACAAGAGCAGCAATCAAGAGACTGAATCTCAGGAAAATAACATTGAGATTTACGAAGCTCAAATTCAATCGCTGAATTCAAACGTAACTAATCTTCAAACAAGTGGTAAAGCTCGCTTTGTGATTGATGGAGACAATATGCTTGTAACCATTGATATAAACAATGCACCTCCCGGAATTGAGCATTGGCAACATTTTCATGGTTTCCCAAATGAAGGTATCGCAACATGTGCCACTGTAGCTGAAGATGCTAATGAAGATGGAGTTATTGATGTTGTAGAAACTGAAACGGTTTCAGGAACTACCATGGTTCCATTCAATAAGTTTCCGGCTGAAATGGATATCCCCACCGACACTTATCCTGTAGCTGATGACAACGGTTCTTATCATTACGAAGTAGAGATACCTTTGGATGCTCTCGAATCAGCTTTTGCTGAAGCTTTTGGTGATTCGGGACTTAAATTGGACAGTAGGGTGATCTATATTCACGGTGTGCCTTCCGATACCAAGTTACCTAAAACAGTGGCTTCCTTAGGAGATATTCCGGCACACGTTACATTGCCAATTGCATGTGGAAAAATAGAAAAGGTGGAAGAGTAGAAAAAAGATAAGTAATCGTAATATCTGCTCAATAACTCCAAATCCTCAGAAATGAATGAGTTTAATTAAATATTTAGAGCTTACTCTATTTCCTGTGTGTGTGAGTTGTGAGTGGAGAAAAAGCGCATCGTGAAAAGCTGTGACAAGTAGCCGGGTATGTAGTGACCCCGGAGGGAATCGAACCCTCGACCCAATGATTAAGAGTCATTTGCTCTACCAACTGAGCTACGGAGTCAAACTTTAAGTTGGCAAAGTTAATTATTTTTTTTAAATGAGGTACATTTTTTGCAGATGCTTTTTTGGAAAGCAAAAAAAAAGGAACAAATTTTATTTGCTCCCTTTTACAATAAGTCTAAAAAAAAGTACGTTCTTATAAAGCGCTCAATTCTGAACCGGCTTTAAATTTAACTACTTTTTTTGCAGGGATATCAATAGGTTCTTTTGTGCGAGGATTAATTCCTTTACGTGCACTCCTTTCAGTTACTGAAAAAGTTCCAAATCCAACAAGAACAACTCTTCCGTCATTCTTCAATTCTTCACTAATTGATTGCAATACTCCATCCAATGCTTTTTTAGCATCAACTTTGCTTAGCCCTGATTTTTGAGCTACAGCACTAACTAATTCTGATTTATTCATAACTAAACGATAATAAATTAAACATATAACACTAAGCCTAAAGCTTATTTGAGTGTCAAATATAGATTATAAATCAATAACAATCAAGAAAAAAGCAAAAAAGTATCACGAATATCGAAAAAAAACTCAATTATGCTTCTAAACTGGGCTAATAACAGAAAAAAACTGTATTTTTGTTCCTTAAACACACAAAATAAAAGTACGGATGCAACAAGCTCGAACGAGTTTTTTTAGTGGAATTCCAAAGGTCTGCAAGAATATCTTAATTCTTAACTTTATTGTTTGGTTGGGACAAATAGTCCTTATGCAAAAGGGAATTGATCTTTCAGATCATTTAGGACTCTATTATTTCGAATCTCCCAACTTCAGAATTTATCAATTCATAACTTACATGTTTTTGCATGACCCGCACTCTTTTGGACATGTGTTTTTTAATATGTTTGCTGTGTTTATGTTCGGACGTTTATTGGAACAAATTTGGGGTCCGAAAAAATTCTTAACCTACTATTTTATTACCGGAATTGGGGCAGCATTGATTCAAATGTTGGTGGTGGGTTTACGCATACATGCTGTAAAAAGCGGACTTTCGTCCGATGCAATATATGATGTATACGAACAGGGACGCCAACTCCTGGAGCAAAACATGAATTATACCGATGCAGCAAAAGGAACTCTCAATTTATTAATGAACACCGGTACAATTGGTGCATCGGGAGCTGTTTTCGGAATTTTGCTTGCTTTTGGTATGCTTTTCCCCAATATCCCTCTGTTCATTATTCCATTTCCATTCCCAATTAAAGCAAAATGGCTGGTTATTTTATATGGTCTTTCCGAGCTTATTTTCGGATTAGCTTACCTGCCCGGAGACAATGTTGCTCACTTTGCCCACTTAGGTGGCATGTTTTTTGGTATATTTGTAATATTATACTGGAAAAAGAAAGATAGAAGAAAGGATAGAACAGATGTCGGATATTTTAGATAACATAAAAAGACGGTTTAACAGCGGTAATGTTCTAATTAAATTTATTTTCATCAACATTGGCCTGTTTATTGCCATTCAAGCACTCTACGTAATAGCTACGCTGTTTCGCTTAGAGAGCCTCAATCCGCTGCAGTTTTTAGCAGTACCTTCCCAAATGAATACTTTACTAAGCAGGTTTTGGACACCATTTACCTACATGTTTGTTCATGCCGGCTTCTTTCATATTTTGTTTAATATGCTTTGGCTCTATTGGTTTGGCAATATATTCCTGAGCTATTTCAACGGCAGAACGCTGGGAAGTCTCTATGTGATAGGAGGTTTGGGTGGTGCACTCTTATACATTATTGCTTTTAATACCATTCCCTACTATTTAGATTTAGGACATGGTGTAATGATAGGTGCATCTGCATCAGTAATGGCAATAGTGATGGCGGCAGCTTTTTATAGAAAAGATGCAACACTTAATTTATTTTTGTTTGGGCGTGTAAAAATAATTTACATCGCATTAATCGTATTTGTGATTGATTTCTTCTCATTAAGCAGCGAGAGCAATCCGGGTGGACATGTTGCCCATATTGGTGGTGCCATTGTTGGATATCTGTTTGCAATGCAATATAAAAAAGGAAAAGATTTCACCTTACCTATTAGCAGATTTTTGGATCGAATAGCCAATCTTTTCAAAAAAAGAAAATATAAGGGGGCACATAAGGTAGTTTACAAAAAAACCGAGACCGATTATGATTATAATTACAGAAAAAATCAGGAGTCAAAAAAAATTGATGCCATATTAGATAAACTAAAGCAATCAGGATACAACAGTCTGACATCCGAAGAAAAGCGTCAACTATTTGATGCAGGTAAAAAATAGAACTATTCCCATTAATTATGGTACAGAAAATAATAAAAGTGATTGTTTTTGTAATCACCATTATATCCATTTTTTTTCTTTTTCTATCGTTCCCTGCGTGGTATGTATCGCCGCTTAGAACATCTTTTTTTTCATTTATGGGCATTGCTTTTCCTATAATACTTATAGTAAATGTTCTTTGCTTACTGTTTTGGATAATATTAAAAAAATGGAAAGTCGCACTCATAATTGTCATTGGTTTAATCGTATGTTATAAACCTATTACTACTTTTTTTCCTTTAAATTTTAAGAGTCAATCAATTCCAGAGAAAAGCCTCAAAGTGCTTACCTATAATGTTATGGGATTCTTGAGTGAAGCGCAACGCAACTCAGCACATCCACTTTTAGAATATGTTGCTAAGATCGATGCAGACATTGTTTGCTTGCAGGAATATATGATAAGTAAAACCGGAAAATCGTTGCTCACCCAAAAAGATGTAGAGAAAGTTCTAAGCAAATACCCCTATCGTTCCATTACCGGTTTAGAGTATTCGGGAAAATATCATACCTATGGACTTGCCTGTTTTTCTAAATATCCCATTACAAGTACACGAGAATTTACGTTCGAATCATCATTCAATGGTGCAGCAGTTTATACCATCGATGTAAATGGAGAAACCTATTTGGTAGCAAACAATCATCTTGAGTCAAATAAAATATCGGATTCCGATAAAAAATTATATGGCGATTTTTTGGTAAAAAGAAATTCTGAGACATTGACCAAGGTAACGTCTAACATTAGAAGACGATTGGGGCGAGGATATAACAAAAGAGCAACTCAAGTGCAAACTATAACGGACTATCTCGATCGACAAGAGTACGATAAATTAATTGTTTGTGGCGATTTTAACGACACTCCCATTTCTTATGCATACAAAAAAATGAAAGGTGACCTGAATGATGCATACACCTCTACCGGTTTTGGTCCGGGCATAACTTATTATGAAAAATTCTTTCTGTTTCGAATAGATTATATTTTGCACAGCAAAAACTTGAAAGCGCACAAAACTACGGTAGATAGAGTTAAATTCTCCGATCATTATCCTGTTTTAACCTACCTCACAGAACAATAGGTTTGCTATTCTTGTTTTAAAAGGTTAGGTTATCTTTTTTGTTTCATTTATTTGAATCCAAGCTATGTATAAAATAAGTAAAGAATTTACATTCTCTGCATCTCATGCCCTTGTGGGACTTCCTGCAGATCACCCTTGTACACGCTTACATGGGCACAACTATGTTGTTACCATCCATTTGAAAAGCGAAAAGTTAAACGAAAATGGTTTTGTGATTGATTATCATGATTTAAAACCAATAAAAAAATATATAGACAATAAATTAGACCATCGTCACTTAAATGACATTATGAATCCTCTCAATTCATCTGCCGAAAATTTAGCTAAAGTACTGTATGATACTTTCAAGCCCGATTTTCCTGAACTATATGCGGTGGAAGTAAGCGAAACTCCGAAAACCACAGCAATCTACGAACCTGAATGAAACTCATTGTAAACGAAATATTCTATTCGCTGCAAGGCGAAGGGGGAAGAATGGGAAAGCCATCCATTTTTATCCGACTCTCCAAATGTAACTTGCGTTGTAGTTTCTGCGACACCGAGTTCGATTCTGGCGATGAAATGACATTGAGAGAGATACTCAATGAGATAGCTGAATATGGTTGCAAATGGATTATCTGGACGGGTGGAGAACCTACTTTACAATTGACAGATGAAGTGGTCGCTTTTTTCAAAAACCACGGTTATCTTCAAGCAATAGAAACCAACGGTACCCGAAAAGTACCGAATGGGATTGATTACATAACATGTAGTCCGAAGCAACATTTCGCAAAAATTAAAGCGCTCATTCCACATACTCAAGAATTGCGTTTTCCCATACAAAAAGGTGACCCCCTACCCGATATCTCCGTGCTTCCAAGTGCAGAGAACTACTATTTGAGCCCTATCTTTGATGCAGACCAACCAATCAGAGAAAATATCGATTATTGTGTTCAATTAGTCAAAGAAAATCCTCAATGGTCATTGAGCATGCAACTACACAAATTAATTCAAATTCCCTGAAAGAGACGAATTGTAAATGACAAACTTCAAAGTCCAAATTTTAGGCTGCGGATCAGCTTTGCCCACTACAATACATATGCTTTCGTCCCAATTGGTAGAGATGAACGGAAAATTGTTTATGATAGATTGTGGCGAAGGAACACAACTGCAAATGAGAAAATTTGGCGCACGCATGAGCAAGCTGCACAGCATATTTATATCGCATTTGCATGGCGACCATGTTTTTGGATTGCCCGGACTTATCTCAACGCTTGGGCTACTTGGCAGAACAGCAGAATTAACCATCTATGCGCATCAAGAATTAGAACAATTTATAAACCCTGTGCTTAATTTCTTTTGCAAAGACCTTTCATACAATGTACGTTTGGTGTTATTGAGGCGAAAGGGATACAATTTAATTTATGAAACCAGATCGATAAGCGTCTTCTCTTTTCCCTTAAAGCATCGCATTGCTACTTCCGGTTTTCTTTTTAAAGAAAAAGAGAAATTGAGACACATCAAACGCGAAATGATTGATTACTATAACATCCCTTTTCGTGAAATCAACAATATAAAAAGTGGTGCAGACTTTGTTACGCCCAAAGGCGAAGTTGTACCCAACGAACAACTAACCACTCCACCCACTCCGCCACGTTCCTATGCCTATTGTTCGGATACGGCTTATGATGAATCCATTGTTCCATACATTAAAAAAGTTGATGTGTTGTATCACGAGGGCACCTTCACAGAGTCGGAAATGGAAAGAGCAACCAAAACAGCCCATTCCACCGCTCGACAAGCAGCAGAAATTGCCCGATTGGCAGAAGTGAAAAAACTGGTGATTGGCCATTTTTCATCCCGTTACAAAGAATTGGATACATTGTTAAACGAAGCACAGGAGGTTTTCCCGAATACTGAATTGGCGTTTGAAGGGAAAGTGATTGAGTTGTGATTTGGTTGGTTGCTAGATTGAGACCTAACCTAACAGTTTCAAAATAACTGTTAGATTTGATTTATTTTGATACCTAACAGGTTTTCTAAACCTATTAGGATAGTATTATCGAAATAATCAATAAGTCCTCTTTTTCACTAAAAAATTAATAAAATGACACTTAACACTCAATTTAATTGATTTATTATTTAATAATTGAGAGGAAAGTTTCTATTTTTGTAAAGTAATAGATAATTAGATAATTCACAAACCCAAATAATATAACCATTAAAATGAGAATAGCAATTGTAGGTATTAGCGGTGCTGTTGGTCAAGAGCTCTTAAGCGTATTAACAGAGAGAGATTTTCCGATAGAAAATTTAAAACTTTTTGGCTCAGCACGTAGCGCAGGAAAAATATACACCTTCAAAGGTGAAGAGATAGAAGTATTAGAACTTCAACACAACGATGATTTCAAAGATATTGATATAGCTTTTGTATCTGCCGGTGGCAGCACCTCCGTGGAATTTGCACCTACTATTACGAAACACGGAGCTATTATGATTGACAATTCCAGTGCATTCCGTATGGATGACGATGTTCCGTTAGTTGTTCCGGAAATAAATGCCGAAGACGCATTGAACCGTCCACGCAATATTATTGCCAATCCAAATTGCACCACAACACAACTGGTGGTATCGCTGAAAGCTATTGAAAACTTATCGCACATTACCAAAGCGCACGTCTCCACCTATCAAGCTGCATCAGGTGCAGGATCTGCAGCCATGGACGAATTGGAAGAACAGTACGCACAAATTCAACGAGGCGAAAAACCAACGGTTTCCAAATTTGCTTATCAGTTGGCATACAACGTAATACCTCAGGTTGATTCGTTCACCGATAACGGATACACCAAAGAGGAGATGAAGATGTATCACGAAACCCGCAAGATTATGCATTCGGATATCAAAGTGAGTGCTACTTGTATTCGTGTACCTGTTCTGCGTGCACATTCAGAATCGGTGTGGCTGGAAACAGAAAGACCTATATCGGTGGAGGAAGCAAAAGAAGCATTTGCGAATACACCTGGAATTGTATTGATGGATGATGCAGAGAAACAAGAATACCCAATGCCTTTGTTTTCAGAAGGTAAAGATGAAGTGTTTGTTGGACGTGTCCGCAAAGATTTAACCAACGAAAATGGATTGACATTCTGGAGTGTATCTGACCAAATTAAAAAGGGTGCTGCGCTGAATGCGGTGCAGATTGCGGAGTATTTAATTGAGAAGGAGTTTTAAATATTCGATGTTAGGTTTTAGGCGTTGGGTATTGGGCGGAATGAAAGTTAAGAATGAAGAGTTAAAAATTAAAAGTTAAAAATTGAAAGTTGAAAGTTGGGAGTTGAAGAGTGAGAGTTTGAGTTAGAGTTAGAGCTAACAACAATAGAGTTCAAAATTTAGGATTTCCAAAATTCATTCGAGCGCTTTTAAAATAAAGCCATATAGGACAATGATTAAAGCGTTCTTCATGATATCTAAATAAATTC
>JAQVGF010000072.1 GCA_028696875.1 Dysgonamonadaceae bacterium | reverse complement strand
TGAAATAGTAACGTTCAGAAACCACATTTAAGGTGGAACAAAGTGAAATAGTAACGTTCATTTTTACATCTATTAAAAGAAATGGGGTCGCTGAACGTTCAGATGTGAGTAATTGTGAACGAAACCTGTGCGCTGAAGAGTGGGTTATGCCATTGAAGTGACCTAAATGTGGTGTTTGAGGGTTGAAATGGGTGTAAAACAATATTTATATTGGAAAATGAACGTTCAGAAAGTAGTATGTTGTTATCATGGAATGGAAAATGAACGTTCTTTTTTGAGAATGTTGATTCAACAAAATGAAATAGTAACGTTGTTTTTTGAAAATGTTGACTCCACAAAATGAAATAGTAACGTTGTTTTTTACATATATTAGAAAAAACGGAGTTGCTGAACGTTAAAATGTGAATAAACACAAAATAAGCAGGTGCTCTGAAGAGTAAACTGTCACCCGCTCGCATTGCAAATGCGCGCGAGCGGCAGAACAAAAACATTTGAAATTGGAAGAAATAAAAAATTAAATAAACAATACACTATGAAGAAAATAGTATTTACAGCAAATATGCTGCTTCTGCTCATCATTAGTTCCTGCGGGAACAATAGCGAGAAGAAAGAAGTTGTCGTAAATGTAAAAACCGACACAGTGAAAGTGTGTGAGAGTGGCGAAAGTGCAGTCTTCCCAGGGAGAATAAAAGCCGGGGCAGATATTAATCTCTCTTTCAGAATAGCAGGTCCAATAGCAAGCATCAATGTCTCTCCGGGCAACTTTGTAAGAAAAGGAGATGTGTTGGCAGAAATAGATCCGAGAGATTATAGAACTCAGTTGGCAGCCACCGAGGCAGAGTATAATCAAATTAAAAACGAAGCTGAGCGGGTGATAGCTCTTTACAAAAAAGAGGTTGTAACAGAGAATGACTATTACAAAGCAGTTCATGGGTTGGAGCAGATAACTGCTAAGTACGATGCCCATAAAAATGCATTAGCTGACACTAAACTGCTTGCACCATTTGACGGATATGTCCAAAAAACTTACTATTCGGCCAAAGAGACAGTGGGTGCCGGGATGCCTGTTGTCTCTATGATAAATACATCTTCTATGGAAGTAGAGATAAACATACCCTCTGCAGACTATGCGAAAAAAGAAGAGATCGAATCTTTTGTCAGTAAAAGCGACCTATACCCCGACAAGGAGTACCCGATGAGTTTGGCCGGTGTAAACAGAAAAGCCAATCTGAACGAGCTCTACACAGTATATCTCAACCTAAAAACTCCAAGAGGCTATCCTCCACTCACACCGGGAATGACAGTAACTGTGCATGTGGAATATAAAAGGGCAATGGAAGCAAGCTATTTAGTACCCATCAATGCATTGATAAGTGCCGAAATTGGAAATGTTGTATGGATCTATAATGATAGCGACAGTACAATAAGCAAAAGAGAAATCACAACAAAGGGTATCGATAACCAAGGAAATGCAATAGTTGTGGAAGGAATTGAGGCGGGAGAGATTGTTGTTTCGGCAGGAACCACCTCGCTAAAAGAGGGACAAAAAGTAAACCCTGTAAAGAGACAAAGTACAACCAATGTAGGAGGTCTGTTATGATTGATTTTGGAAAATGGGCATTGAACAACCGTAAGTTTGTCTTCTTTTTAGTAGCAGCTTTGGTTATTGGCGGGATTTTCTCCTTTAACAGCATGAGCAAGCTTGAAGATCCGGAGATAAAGGTGAAGCAAGCAATGGTAGTGACTACCTATCCCGGAGCATCTGCCCACGAAGTGGAGCTGGAGGTATCGGAACCTCTTGAAAACAACATCAGATCAATGAAAGGGGTAGAAACAGTTATCAGCCGTTCAATGAACGATGTTTCAATTATTGAGGTACACTTAGAGTTAACTGTTCCCGATAGTGAGGTAGAGCAGCAATGGGATATACTCAGGAGGAAGGTAAACGACACAAAAGGCTCCTTGCCACCCGGTGCAAGCGAACCCGTAGTAAAAGACGACTTTGGCGATGTTTATGGGATGTTTTACGCCATAACCAACGATGGCTACTCTGCACAAGAGATGCATAAGTATATAGAGCTCTTGAAACGCGAAGTTCAAAATATAGAGGGAGTGGCTGCCGTTCAAGTTTACGGATTGCAAAACGAGTGTATCAATATAGAACTGCTGCAAGAGAAAATGGCAAATTTAGGAGTGCATCCTGTAGAGGTGATTGCTACGCTTAGCGGCCAAAACCAAACAACCTATTCCGGATACTATCTAAGTGGCGATCATAGAATAAGAGTAACAGTAAACGACAGATACAAAAACGCAAGCGACATAAGCGATCTTCTGCTACAAGGACACGAGGAAGACCAATTGAGACTAAGCGATATTGCAACCGTAACAACAGATACCGAAAAGCCCATAAGAAATGAGATGTTTTACGATGGCGCAAAAGCCTACGGTTTTTCAATTGCTGCAATGGGTGGCACAGACATTACTAAGCTGGGAAAAGAGATTGATGATAAAATGGAGTCGATAAAAGAGATGCTCATTCCCGCAGGGATAGAATTCCACAAAGTGTTTTACCAGCCCGAAATAGTTCAAGATGCACTCTCTGCATTTTTAGGAAACCTACTGCTCTCTATCACTATCGTAATAGTGATGCTTATGTTTGTAATGGGATTTAAAAGCGGAGTTATAATAGGAGTTAATCTTTTTATAATTGTCTTTGGAACTTTTCTCATTCTAAATAATTTTGACGGAACGCTACAAAGGGTCTCCTTAGGAACTTTTGTATTAGCAATGGGAATGTTGGTAGATAACGCAATTGTTATTATAGATGGTATTTGGGTAGATCTGAAAAGAGGGATGAACAAACAAGAAGCACTTACCGCTATTGGCAAGAAAACCGGTATGCCTCTTTTGGGAGCAACTCTTATTGCCATCTTAGCGTTTTTTCCCATTTATCTCTCACCCGACACCGCAGGTGTTTATGTGCGAGACCTATTTATTGTTCTTGCCGTTTCGCTTCTACTAAGCTGGATATTGGCACTCACATTAGTTCCAATACAAGCAGAATTCTCTTTTGTACGAGAAAAGAAGTGGAGAAGAAAAAAAGGGAGCAAAAAAGGTAATACCTCGGAAAAAGAGAGCAACACAAATAAAGATGAGAACCCGGATGATACTACAGAAGATGGAAAAGATCCATTCGACACACGCTCATACAGAGCTCTGCGCAGTCTGCTTGCATGGGTTCTCTGTCACAAAATCACCTCTATAGCAATAGCAGTGATTTTGGTTGCAAGCAGTCTCTTTTTCTATCAATATTTGCCACAAGGGTTTTTCCCCGATATGGAGTACAATCAACTCTACATAGAGTATAAAATGCCCGAAGGGACAAGAAGTGAAAAGGTGAAAGAAGACCTCCAACAGATATCACACTATCTGAAACAGAAGGAAGAGGTTACGCATATCACCACCTCTATTGGTGGTACTCCCGGTCGTTACAATTTGGTTAGGAGTATGGCAATGCCATCAATGTCGTATGGTGAATTGATTGTAGATTTTCATAGCTATAAAGATGTTGTAAAATCCATTCCCGATATTCAGAAGCACCTCACAGAGAATTATCCACAAGCTTATTCGAGGGTAAAGCTCTACAATCTGATGTACAAAGACTTCCCTGTTGAGGTTCAGTTTAACGGTCCCGACCCAGAAGTATTGAGAGATCTCACTGCGCAAGCAGAAGAGATAATGCACAAAAATAGTAAAACGGTGCTCGAAAACAATAATTGGGAGCCAAAGGCACCCGTTGTGGTAGCAAATTACAACCAACCGACAGCCCGTTCGTTGGGGCTTTCCAGATCAGATATTGCCATATCACTGCTTGCAGCTACTGAGGGAATTCCCTCAGGTGTTTTTTACGATGGACGAGACCGATTTAACATCTATTTAAAAACCGGAGAAGAGCCGGGAGAACCACTGACAGACTTAAAAAATGCACAAGTATTTGGAATGGTACCTCAAATTGAGAAGCTTATCAACAGAGAAACAGTAATGGGTCTGATTAATGGCTCTATCGAAAAGGAGGAGGTGATAAGTGAACTCCTCAAAACAGTTCCGCTAAGTCAGGCAGTAAATGGAGTATCGATTGAGTGGCACGACCCACTGGTAATTAGAAGCAATGGGCAAAGAGCCATGAGGGCACAGTGTCAACCCGCTCCGGGGGTAAGTGCGGAAGGTGCACGCGAGAGCATATTGGAAGAGATAGAAGCAATAGATCTACCCACAGGCTATACTGTAGAGTGGGAAGGGGAATACAAAGCAAGCACCCAATCTACAAAGTATCTTTTCAAGAACTTCCCTCTTGCCATTATTCTTATGATAGCAATACTTATATTGCTTTTTAGAGATTATAAGAAACCGCTTATAATAATGCTTTGTTTGCCTCTGCTACTTGTAGGAGTGGTATATGGCATGTTACTCTCCGGCAAAGAGTTTGGTTTTGTTGCAATTGTGGGAATATTAGGCTTGATAGGGATGATGATTAAGAACGGAGTTATTCTAATGGACGAGATTCACACACAACTCTCTTCGGGTAAAGACCCTATGAAAGCTTTGCTTGACAGCTCTTCAAGTAGATTCCGTCCGGTGATGATGGCATCAATGACCACTATTTTCGGAATGATTCCACTATTGGGAGATGCTCTGTTTGGTTCGCTTGCAGTCACCATAATGGGAGGATTGCTTATAGGGACACTTATTACATTGCTTTTTATACCTATCCTTTACGCTATGTTCTTTGGTATTAAACTAAAAAAATCTGATAAAAACTGTGATGAATAATATGGATGCATTAAAAAAAATATACAGAAGCTCAATTGTTGCACTATCATTTCTCATGATTTGTGCAACAACAGCATATGCTCAACAAGAAGAGAGTTATCCAACAACTGTTTCGCTGCAAAAGTGTAGAGAAATGGCGCTGCAAAACAATATAGAAAACAATATTGCAAAAGAGCAGATAAATGCTGCCGGTTACAGAGTAACCGCATACAAAACAAATTATCTCCCCAAAATATCTGCAACAGGACTCTATCTCTATAGCGATGCAACTTTTGCCGAAACTATAGAGGGAGGCAATCTTCCAACCTTTGTGCCCGATGGACAGGGAGGCGTAATTCCTAACGGTGGTTTTGCTTTTATGCCCGATATTCCCTTGGAATTAAAGTTAAGCAGTACATACAACGGTTCTTTGCGAGTTGAACAGCCCATTTATACGGGAGGTAAGGTAACTGCAGCATACAAAATGGCCAAAACAGGTCTTGAGATGGCTCAGGTAAATGAGAAATTATCGGAAGGTCAAGTTATTTTGCTATGCGACGAGGCATACTGGAACTGCGTAAAAGCAAAAGCAATGATAGAGACTGCCACACAATATAAAGAGACCTTGCAAGAGCTACACAGAACGGTGAAAAGTGCTGTGGAAGAGGGAATGACTCACAGGAAAGATCTGCTCTCCGTTCAGGTGAAAATGAACGAAGCGGAACTCAATTTAACTCGTGCCCAAAATGGATACAGACTGGCAATTATGAACCTCAATCACACAATTGGGTTACCCCTGCATAACGCTACAGAAGTGGCAGATTCGTTCGAAGAAGATTCGTCTGTTAATCTTATACCAGAATCTTTTGGAACATCAAACTCATTCGATATTACTTTGCGCCCGGAATACACCCTGCTTTCCAAACAGATAGAGTTGAAACAGCAACAAATAAACTTGGTGAGAAGCGATTTCTTGCCCAATATTGGCGTGATGGGATTGTATGGTTATACAAACGGGCTTAAAATGAATGGCGAGAAACTAATAGACGGTGCAAATTTCGCAGCTTTGCTTTCTGTTAACATCCCTATTTTCAATTGGGGTGAGGGTAGGAACAAAGTTAAAGAGGCAAAAGTGGAGAGCTTAATAGCGCAAATGCAGCTAAACTATTCCCAAGAAGAGATGACCTTAGAAGCTACTCGGGCAATAAATGAACTAAACGAAGCTCACCTTGAAGTGGAGCTTTCTACTAAATCGGTAGAACAAGCGTTAGAAAACATGGAGGTTAGCAAAGAGAGATACAATGCCGGTATGGAAACCTTGTCCGACTATATGGAAGCCCAAGCAATGTGGCAAAATGCAATGAGCACTCTTGTTTCTGCTAAAGCATCGCTTAACCTCTCCAAAACAAAATATCTGAAAGCTACGGGAAAACTTTAGATTGGAATAATCATTTAATCGCTTCCAGTAACGGGTCATGCGATTATTAAAGAGGAAGGGGTTCCTTTAGCTCTGGAAAGATTGCGAAGCAAAGAAGGAATTGAAAAAATTGATTCTCGCAGTTGGCGTTGATGTTCATCCATGCTATAGAAGATAATGTAGATTGGCACAGATAGATATCTGCGCCAGCGAGGCGTTTATTGGATTGATTGGAATATTGCACATCATGTGTGTGGACAGAGGTCAGAGACCTGCGCCAGCGGATGTTTTACTGTAGGATGGCACGGATAAATATCCGCGCCAGCGGGAGAAACAGAAAAACTACACTTCCACATCTTCACTTAAGTTTAGGTGCTAACTCTCTCAATACACTCATAATTGATTGCTTTGCATAATTGCTCATATCATCGAAAAGAGGGAATGAGGAGTCTTCATAAATAACAGCCATAAACTTATTCAATAAATCGAGATCGTTGAATAACTCTTCGGCTTTTAAAAGCTCAACACAATTTCTGTTAAACTCATTTTCGTGTCTCATCTCTTCTAATCGTTGCAGAATTTTAGTGAGCGTTTTCTCTTTATCGAAGTTTTTAGCAACTTCTCTTTCAGCTTCTCTTCTTCGCATAAAGTAATCAATATCAAAATAATAATCCTCTATTTGAGTAATAACTCCCTCTTCGGTAGTTTGAACTGTTTCAATTTTTATTTTATCGATGTATCTATCATTATGTATCAATAGAGCTTGTCCAACTCTTTTCCAGTTTACTCCTCTTATTATTGCAATATATTTGAGTACTGCATATTCTGTTCCTACATAATCGCGAGCATCATTTTCATCAAGGACAATGGGTGTGTCAACAGAAGCGCCAAAACCACCTGAGATTGGAAAATCTATACTAAAAGCGTCAAATAATATTTTTCTTAATTTCATATCTTATATCTGTTTGATCTGTTATTTAAGATAGATTTAGACGTTGATTCTTTTTCTGAATTAGATATATTCTGAGCACTCTGACAAGAAAGCCGTGAAAAAGATGTTAATAGAATTAGAATTTTGGTTTTCATTGATTTCTACTTGGTTTTATTTGTGCCTAACGGATGCTGTAAGACCTGTGCCGACATTTATAAGATTTTTGTTCGGTTTCCGATTAAGTTTTAAGAATGAACCAGGCATGGGGTTTACCGTTTGTTGGTGGCTGGTGTTCATCTATAATTTGTCAGTCAATTCTCTAATTATTTGTTCCTTAAGTCTCTTTTTAATTTCAGGTGCTTCTTGTTGTAAATATTCAAGTCCAAAAAATAAATTTCCTTGTTTTCTATTTTGACGTGGCTCGATACTTTCAATTAAAATTGCTTCTAAAATATCGCCCAAATTCTGAATCGTCAAATCTTTGAATTTGATGTCTGTATTTAGTTTCCCATTTTTGTTTACAGGATAAAAGCCAAACCAAGAAAATCTATCCCAACGACCACCAAGTCTGTCTGTTGTATGATTTTTTAAACGTTGACCAAGTGTTTGATTTATTGCTTGTCCTACATAAATTGTTTCTCTACTATCGTGAAGTAAATAAATTCCAATCTGGTCTTTAAAATTTACTTCTGATGCTCCAATTTGTTGAATTCCTAATAAGTCAGGTGTTGTTTTCCAATGAACAAGGTTTCTATTCCAATAAATACCAAAAGCATTAATTATTTTATAGCTTTCCTTTTTTGGTTTAGTCTCGTTAATTGTTTCAGTTCCTTTTATTTCTTCATCATCTGTCAATAGTTGAGAACTATCATCAAGAAACTTTCTCAAGATGTAATAACCTCTGTCAACTTTGGCAAAGATAGATTTTTCTTTATTTGTGTTTATGTCAGTTGTCAAGATAGCACTAACTGTGTCTTGTGGCGTTGCTCCAAGTGATTTTCGATAACCACGTTCTGCGATTAATTCTGCAATTACAGTATAATGAAGAGATTTTTTTTCTTCTTCTAATACTTTTTCAATTGCTTCTTTCCATTTCAAGTCTGCCATATATTTTCGTTTTCTTTGAATGTTATTATTTTGTTACACTTGCCACCAACGGTGTCAGCTACAGTTATTTTTCCCTTTTATCAATTGGTGTAATTTCAAATCCATCATTTGTTTCTAATACTTTACCATAAACTTTTTCCATTTTTATATCTTTTTGCAAAGCCTTCTCTAAAATTTTTATGGTTTTATCTAAAAACTTATGATTTACTATTAAAATCCTTTCTGCACTATAGCCGATACTCCTTTTAATTGTATCTAAATCTGGGGCGTATCTGTTTCCCCATTCTTTGCCGATTAACACCTTGTCAATATCTAATAATCGTTGTTCTAATTCAGGATGTTCTTTTACAAGTTCATTACCTAATTTATCGGCAAACTCTTGTAATTGAGGTCCTGGTCGCTCATTTAGTATAATTGCTTCCTTAATTTCAGTAACATCATCTAATTCCTTCGCGGAAGTAAAATCTTCTAAATACTTATTAGGCTTGATGACTCGAATATCTGCTGTGGTAACTAAAATTGCACAAGATAAATCTATAAATCTACCATCATAATAAGTGTGGTCAAGTCCATTTACGTAGTCATTTTTTACAAATTCTGGCATTGCAAATCGCAGTTGAAATACTCCGTGCTTTACTCCATTTGTGTTTCCATTTCCATCTGCTGATAATTCAACACCGCTAATACAATAGCCAATATTTTGTTCAAACTTTAAGACATTCTTATTTTCAATTCTTACTGGAACAATATCTTCGGTAGAATTCATTAATCCAATAGGAAACATTTCACTCGGAAATGGTGAAAATATCCAAGAAGTACCGTGTTGTCGATACTTACATTCGATTAACATTGATAAGACAATTAATCTTTCATCATTATTATTGTCTAAAGTTTTATATGTTCTTAAATCAACTGAAAATTCTTTTAACTCTTTTCTCTCATCAGGTCTTATATATGGATATTCCCCAAAAATAGTGTGTCCAAGTTTAGTTAGAATATTTGAAGTTACATATTCTAATGGAAGTCCCGTTTTGAGAAATCCTTTTTTCCATTTATTTGATGGTTTTGGGTCGGTCATTTAATTGTGGCTAACTTGTTTATATATGACAAATATACAAAAACTCCTTAATACCATGACAAAACAAGTTGTATATATCCTCTTTTTGTATAAAGTTGTTATATTTGTAAAACTACTATTTACAGGTAAAAACAGCATGATAATGACACTTTCTAAGATAGCTCAATTTTAGAAGTTGTTGAGAATAAGAAGATAGAGTAATAATACACTTATTAGTTATGCTTCCCGCTCGCACCGCTCCCGCACGAATCCTTTCGTGTGGTTTGATTTGTAAAATCAAAAATGGATTTATTTACTTTTACAAAAAAAAATATGACAGTAGAAGAGTTTT
>JAQVGF010000071.1 GCA_028696875.1 Dysgonamonadaceae bacterium | reverse complement strand
GTAATATAGTTCCATGCCCAATTTATAAAGATCACCAACTTATTGCGCACGCTCAAAATTAACATCAGGTGAAGAAACATCCAAATAAACCAGGCAAACCGACCTCTAAATTTCGCAAACGGTAAATCTACCACCGCTTTGTTGCGACCGATGGTCGCCATGGTTCCTAAGTTACGATATTCGTACTGTTTAAGTTTACTATTTCCGCCCTTCTCCAGACGATTTATATTTTTCGCTAAATTTTTAGCCTGACCAATAGCAACATTCGCAAGCTGTGGATGCCCTTTTGGATATTTCTCCGTTTCCATATAAGCTACATCGCCAACAGCAAATACTCCATCCAAAGTTTGAACTTTATTGAAACGATCCACTTTAATCCGTCCGAACCGGAGCAGTAGCTCTTCGGGGATACCTCCAATGGGATTACCCTTTACGCCGGCAGACCAAATCACATTTTCGGAATTTATTGTTTCTCCATTACTTAAAGTCACAGTTTGACCGTCGTATTGTTTCACCAAAATACCGGTCTTTACTATCACTCCCATTTTTATTAAATACTTTTCCGAATATTTTTGTGCATACCGACTCATGGCAGACAATGTATGATTGCTTCCCTCTAAAAGATAAACATTCACTTTGTCTGCCAGAATATTGGGATAATCTTTGGGTAGAACTTCTTTTTTCATTTCTGCAAATGCACCTGCCAGCTCAACTCCCGTTGCCCCGCCACCAACAACAACAATGTTATACAAACCATCTCTATCCGGTTTGTATAAAATCTTCTCAAAGTTCATAAGCGTTTTATTTCTGATGCTCATCGCCTTGTAAGTTGACTTCAAGCTTAGAGAGTTGTCTTCTATTTCTTGATTGTTGAAATAGTTAGTTTGTGCACCGGTGGCTATTACCAAGCAGTCGTATGAAAATTGACCAATGGAAGTTTCTATGGTCTTTTGTTGATGGTTTACTTTCTCAACAGTTCCTAAGCGAATACGAACATCTTTCCTTTTTTGGAAAATTCGACGCAAAGGGAATGAAATAGTAGCAGGCTCTATTTGTGAAGCAGCTACCTGATAAAAAAGAGGTTGAAATTGATGATGGTTTACCTTATCAAAAAGCAAGATATCATAAGTATCACTCTTTAAGTTTTTAATAAACTGAAGTCCTGCAAAGCCACATCCGATAACTATTATTTTTTTCTTTTTCATTTTAATCTCATTTCTTTAAACACTAAATAACGCTGAAACTCACCGGATTGTTTTATTTTCGCACATAAAAAAAACGCTGCAATCTAAATTGCAACGTTTTTTACTCAAAATACATCTACAGGATGTTTGAATTTTTATTCAGTCTCTTTCTTAGACTCATCTTTTACATCTTGTTCTTTTTCTGTTGTAGCTTTTGTTTCCGTTTTCTTAGCAGAATCTTCTGTTTTCTGTTCTTTTGAAACATCAGCTTTTGGTTTAGTAGTTTCCGCTTTTGCGGGTTCTTCTTTTACCGATTCTGTTTTTACTTCCTCAACTTTTTCGGTTTCTGGTTTTGCTGTTTCAGATTTAGCGGTTTCTGCTTTTACAGTTTCAACTTCCTTTGCTTTCGGTTTTGCTGCTTCTGCTTCTGCTTTATCAACATGTTTAGTTTCTGGTTTTGCTAATTCCGTTTCTGCTTTTTCAACTTTTTCCGTTTTCGGTTTAAGGGGTTCTACTTTTGCTGCACTTTTTTCTTCTGCTTCAGTTTTTTTGGCAACCTGAGTTGTGGCAGCCGTAGCTCCCGAAGAACCTGAACCTCTGCGTGAGCGGCGAGTTCTTCTTGTCTTTTTAGTTGTATCCTTAAGCATGTTTTCGTTGTAATCAACCAATTCTATGAAGCACATAGAAGCGTTATCTCCTAAGCGATGTCCTGTTCTTATTATGCGCGTATATCCACCTGGACGATCACCCACTTTTTGAGAAACATTTTGAAACAATTCCGTCACAGCTTCTTTGCTTTGAAGTGTACTGAAAACAATTCTTCTTGAATGAGTTGTATCTTCTTTCGACCTTGTGATAATGGGCTCCACTACTTTTCTTAATGCTTTGGCTTTTGCAACAGTAGTGAAAATACGTTTGTGCATAATCAACGATGTTGCCATATTAGAAAGCATAGCACCACGATGAGCAGTTTTGCGCCCTAAATGATTTATTTTTTTATTGTGTCTCATTTCTTATTTAATCTTTATCTAATTTATATTTGGAAATATCCATTGCGAAGGTAAGATTCAATCCTCCAAGTAGTTCTTCTAATTCGGCAAGCGATTTTTTTCCAAAGTTGCGAAACTTAAGCAAGTCGTTCTTGTTGTGTTCCACCAGCTCTCCCAGAGTTTCAACATTTGCGGCTTTCAAACAATTGAGAGCTCTCACCGAAAGATTGAGATCCGACAACTGTCGTTTAAGTAGTTGACGCATATGAAGTAATTCTTCATCAAATTCCTCCATGCTATCTGCATCAATTGTTTCTAACATAATTTTATCGTCAGAAAACAACATGAAATGATGAATCAAGATTTTGGCTGCCTCTTTCAACGCTTCTTTCGGATGAATTGAACCATCGGTAGTAATTTCGAAGTTCAGCTTCTCGTAGTCTGTTTTTTGTTCAATACGATAATTCTCAACATCGTATTTTACATTTCGTATAGGTGTGAAAATTGAATCGATTGCAATTAACTGTACATCTTCATCAAGGAGCATTTCTCTGTTCTCATCGGCCGACACATATCCACGACCTTTGTTTACAGTAAGCTCCATTCGGATTTCTGCTTTCTTCTCTAAATGGCATATTACCAAATCAGGATTCAACACTTCAAATCCGGTCATTAAACGTCCTATATCTCCTGCTTTAAACTCCTGTGAACCCGAGAATTTGATGTTTACTTTTTCGTTATCTATTTCGTCTACAATTTGTTGGAATCTTACTTGCTTCAGGTTAAGTATAATGTATGATACATCTTCTATAACTCCGGGGAGTGATGCGAATTCATGATCTACCCCTTCAATTTTGATAGAGGTAATCGCAAATCCTTCTAACGAAGAAAGTAAAATGCGACGTAATGAGTTGCCAATGGTTACACCATAACCAGGTTCCAAGGGACGGAATTCGAATTTCCCATAGGAGGCATCGTCTTGCAACATTATTACTTTATCGGGTTTTTGAAATGCTAAAATTGCCATGTTCTTTATTTAGAATATAGTTCTACTATTAATTGTTCTTTAATGTTTTCTGGGATATCACCTCTCTCGGGCCAATGAAGTAATTTACCCGTAAGGGTGGCCTTTTCCCATTCTAACCAAGGGTATTTGCTATGACTGAATCCATCGAGCGCATTGCTAATAATTTCCATGGATTTAGATTTTTCTCTTACACCAATTAGTTGACCTGCTTTAACGCTATATGACGGAATATTAAGCGTTTTTCCATCAACTGTAATATGACGGTGTGTAACCAACTGACGTGCTGCTGCACGTGTTGGAGCAATGCCCAGTCTATATACAATGTTGTCGAGTCTCGACTCCAACAGTTGAAGCAATACTTCTCCGGTAATTCCCTTACTACGGGCGGCTTTTTCGAATGTAATACGGAATTGTTTTTCTAAAACTCCATAGGTATATTTTGCGCGTTGTTTTTCGCGTAACTGAATACCATATTCAGAGGTTTTTCTTCTGCGTGTATTTCCGTGTTGTCCCGGAGGATAGTTCTTTTTTGTAAGCACTTTGTCCGGGCCGAAAATGGGTTCGCCAAATTTTCGGGCGATTTTTGATTTTGGACCAATATATCTTGCCATTATTTATAAATTAATCTTTTTTTTCTGAACCCTAAACTGTGCAGCCGCGATTACTGAGAAGTTGTGCATGTAATCTTAATCACAGTTTAAGTTCCAATTTTTAAATGAAACTTAAATTACTGTTTATACTCTTCTTTTCTTAGGAGGACGACAACCGTTATGTGGTAATGGAGTAACATCTACAATTTCCATTACATCGATGCCTGCAGCATGAATGGTTCTGATTGCAGATTCGCGACCATTGCCTGGTCCTTTCACATATACTTTTACTTTGCGCAAACCTAAATCGTAGGCCGTTTTTGCACAATCTGATGCCACCATTTGTGCTGCATAAGGTGTGTTTTTCTTTGAACTTCTAAAGCCCATTTTACCTGCAGATGACCAACTAATCACTTGTCCATCTTCATTAGTTAACGAAACAATGATATTGTTGAATGATGAATGTATATGTGCTTGTCCAATTGGACTAACCTTTACATTTCTTTTTTTTGCTGCGACAGTTCTTTTTGCCATATTACTTAATCACTTTTTTATTTGGTAGCTTTTTTCTTGTTTGCAACTGTTTTTCTTCTTCCTTTTCGTGTGCGCGCATTGTTTTTTGTGCTTTGTCCACGAACCGGTAATCCAATACGATGTCTGATACCTCGGTAGCAACCAATGTCCATCAATCGTTTAATATTCAATTGTTCATCCGAACGTAAATCTCCTTCAACTTTATACTCTTCGGAAATTATCTCACGAATGCGATTAGCTTGATCGTCTTCCCAATCTTTAACTTTGATATTTTTATCAACTTCTGCTTTTTCTAAAATTTTGCTTGCTGCGCTTCGTCCGATTCCGTAGATATAAGTTAAGGCTATTTCGCCTCTTTTATTTTGCGGTAAATCGACACCTACAATTCTTATAGCCATATATTTGTATGTTTTTTATAATAATAATACTGTTATCCTTGACGTTGTTTAAACTTAGGATTTTTCTTGTTTATAATATACAAACGACCTTTTCTTCTTACAATTTTACAGTCGGCTGTACGTTTTTTTAGTGATGCTCTTACTTTCATATCTGTTTGTTATTTGTATCTGAATGATATTCTTCCTTTCGAAAGATCATAAGGCGACATTTCCACTCTCACTCTGTCTCCGGGTAATATACGAATATAATGCATCCGCATTTTACCTGAAATATGAGCTGTAATTTCGTGCCCGTTTTCTAACTCTACTCGGAACATAGCGTTTGATAACGCTTCTAATATAACTCCGTCTTGTTCTATTGCTTCTTGTTTAGCCATTTATTTTTTCGATGTTTAAAGATTATCTTCTATGAATTCAAAGGTTGACAAAATGTCTGCTTTTCCGTTTCGAACAGCTATTGTATGTTCAAAATGCGCTGAAGGTTTACGATCCTTCGTACGAACCGTCCAACCATCACTTTCAAAAACAACATTTTTACTCCCCAAATTTACCATTGGTTCAATTGCAATGCACATTCCGTTTCTTATCAACGCACCTGTGCCTCGTCTCCCATAATTAGGAACTTCGGGAGCTTCATGCATCTCCTGTCCTATTCCATGCCCTACTAGCTCTCTGACAACAGAGTAGCCTTGCTTTTCGCAATAAGTCTGTATGGTGTAACCAATATCGCCAATCCTATTACCTTCTTTTGCTTGTTCTATACCCAAATAAAGTGCTTTTCGCGTAGCTCTGAGCAACTCTTTTACTTCTTCCGCTACTTCGCCCACACAAAATGTGTAAGCAGAATCACCACTAAATCCGTTTTTGCTGGTGCCACAATCAATTGATAGGACATCGCCCTCCTGTAAAGGTTTACTATTCGGTATTCCGTGAACTACATTTTCGTTCACTGAAGTGCAAATAGAATTAGGAAAACCTCCATAGCCCAAGAAAGAAGGTGTAGCTCCATGATCTCTTATAAACTCATCCGCAATTTTATCAAGCTGCAGCGTTGTTACACCTGGTTTGATCTGTTTGGATAATTCTCCAAGCGTCATCCCAACCAAGCGATTGCTTTCACGCATCAACTCAATTTCTTCGTCGGTTTTAAGATAAATCATTTTACTACTCATCGTTTAAAAATCCACTTTATTAATAAGCTGCAATGGAACCTGTTCTACCTTTTATTTTACCCGATTTCAAAAGCCCATCATAGTGACGCATGAGCAGGTGACTTTCTATTTGTTGCAGCGTGTCTAATACAACACCCACAAGAATTAACAGAGAAGTACCTCCAAAAAACTGAGCAAATTGTCCGCTTACGCCAAAAAAACTAGCGAATGCCGGCAATATAGCTACAAGTGCTAAAAATATAGAACCCGGTAAAGTTATGCGAGACATAATTGTGTCTATATACTCGGCTGTTCTTTTACCTGGCTTAATACCGGGAATAAACCCGTTGTTACGTTTTAAATCTTCCGCCATTTGCGTAGGATTAATAGTGATGGCTGTATAGAAATAGGTAAATGCAATAATCATTAATGCAAATATCAAATTATACCACACACTTGTGTGATCCATCAACGCTGAGAAAAAACCTCCACCTTCTTTTGCTGTAAAGTTTGCAATGGTAATGGGGATAAACATAATTGCCTGAGCAAAAATGATTGGCATTACATTAGCAGCATTTACTTTCAAAGGAATATATTGGCGTACACCGCCATATTGTCTGTTACCTACAATGCGCTTTGCATATTGCACGGGTACTTTTCTTGCACCTTGAACCAACATAATTGCTGCTGCAATAATAAATAACAAAAATACGATCTCTAACATGAAAACGATTAAACCGCCCCCTGAATCCTTCAACCGGGAAACAAATTCACCAATTAAAGCATGAGGTAGCCTGGCAATAATACCTATTAAGATAATAAAAGATATGCCATTTCCAATACCTTTATCGGTAATTCTTTCTCCTAACCACAAAACGAACATACTGCCCGACGCCAAAATAATTGCCGTTGGTAATACCCAATCCCAAAAACCTCCCGGTACTGCTGCACCCAGAGCTCCATAGATATAGGCCGGACCTTGAACCAGCAGAATAACTACCGTCAAATAACGTGTATATTGATTCATTTTGGTACGTCCACTCTCGCCTTCGCGTTGAAGCTTCTGAAAATATGGTAGAGCTACACCTAATAACTGCATCACAATAGAAGCAGAAATATAAGGCATGATACCTAATGCAAAGATTGAAGCATTAGCAAAAGCTCCTCCCGAGAACATATCTAACAAACCCAAAATTCCTGAACTTGCGCTTGATTGTAACGCTTGAAGCTCCATAGGATCAACTCCCGGAAGTACAACAAACGAACCAAAACGATAGATAGCAATAAAGAGAAGCGTAGTTATGAGTCGTTTTCTCAGATCTTCGATCTTCCAAATATTCTCAATTGTTTTAACAAATCTCATTCTATTGGATTTTTATAGCTGTTCCACCTGCGTTAGTAATAGCTTCTTCTGCCGACTTTGAAAAAGCGTGAGCTTTTACTTCTAACTTGGCGGTTAACGAACCATTTCCAAGTATCTTTAATAAATGTTTTGGAGCCATCAAACCGGCTTTTATCATCACTTCTGTATCAATCACAGTTAGTTCTTTAGCATCGGCCAATTCTTGTAACCTATCCAGATTGATCACTTTGTACTCGGTTCTTTTCAAAGGGGTAAATCCAAATTTCGGTAAACGACGCTGTATGGGCATTTGTCCACCTTCAAAACCAATTTTCTTTGAATATCCCGATCTCGATTGTGCTCCTTTGTGTCCTCTGGTTGAAGTACCTCCATAACCCGATCCTTGGCCTCGCCCAATTCTTTTACGGGTTTTTGTTGACCCCTTTGCCGGTCTTAAATTCGATAAATTCATTTCCTAATGTATTATTATCTATATTTCTTATTCTACTATTGTCACTAAATGTCGCACTTTAGTAATCATTCCTCTAATTGTTGCCGTATCATCGTGCTCAACAATTTGATTCATTTTTCTGAGACCCAAAGCATCCAACGTTCTTTTCTGATCTTTTGGAGACCCAATTCTGCTTTTTGTCTGTTTCACTTTAATTTTAGCCATCTTTGATATCTTCCTTATTATCCGTTAAATACTTTATCTAAGCCTACACCCCTGGTTTGTGCAACCGTGATGGGGTCTCTTAGCTCCATGAGAGCTGCAATGGTAGCTTTCACAAGATTGTGAGGATTTGACGACCCTTTTGACTTTGCCAAAACGTCAGTTATCCCAACACTCTCAAGTACGGCACGCATAGCACCACCGGCTTTTACTCCGGTACCGGTAACAGCAGGTTTGATAAATACCTCAGCTCCGCTAAAACGAGCTAATTGTTCGTGTGGGATGGTTCCTTTATATATGGGAACATTAACTAGGTTTTTCTTAGCAGCTTCAACTCCTTTAGCAATAGCTGTTGTAACTTCACCTGCTTTACCTAATCCCCATCCTACTATGCCGTCTTCGTTTCCAACAACCACCATGGCCGAAAATGTAAATGTACGTCCCCCCTTGGTTACCTTAGTAGTCCTATTTATTGCTACCAATCTGTCTTTCAACTCTATATCGCTGGTAGTTTTTACTTTTTTATTTCCTCTTGCCATGATTTTAAAATTTAAGTCCTGCTTTACGAGCGGCGTTAGCCAATTCTTTTACACGCCCATGATAGAGAAAGCCATTTCTGTCGAATGAAACTGTCTCAACTCCGGCTTCCTTTGCCTTTTCTGCTATGAGTTCACCAACTTTTGCCGCAATTTCTTTCTTTGGAAGTTTATCTTCAATCTTCAATGAAGATGCTGCAGCCAGCGTAGTACCGGCGATATCATCTACTATTTGCGCATATATTTGTTTGTTGCTACGATATACAGTTAACCGGGGACGTTCACTCGTACCCAGCACTTTATCGCGAATGCGCCTTTTTATTTTTGTTCTTCTCTCTAATTTTGTCAACATTCTAATTCAGTTTACGTAAATTATTTATTTTGCAGTTGCAGCTGTTTTTCCTGATTTGCGACGAACTTCTTCACCCACAAAACGAACACCTTTACCTTTATAAGGTTCCGGTTTTCTAAACGATCGTATTTTGGCACAAACTTGGCCAATTAATTGTTTATCGCAAGATTCTAAAATAATTTTCGGGGTTTTATTTCTTTCCATCTTTGTTTCCACCTTCACCTCTTGAGGTAATTCCAAAAAGATAGGGTGTGATAAACCCAATGATAATTCTAAAAGCTGTCCGGTGTTTGTTACTCTAAAACCTACACCAATTAGTTCTAATTCTTTACGGAAACCTTCTGATACTCCAATGGTCATGTTGTTAATCAAAGATCTGTATAGCCCGTGCAGGGATTTATGTTCCTTTGATTCAGATGGTCTTTCAATTGTTAAAGTGCCATCTTCAACACTTATTTTCATATCCGGATGCACTTGTTGGTGCAATTCGCCTTTTGGACCTTTTACAGTGATTAAATTGTTGTCGCCAACATTTACAGAAACTGATGAAGGTAATGTTATTGGTAATTTTCCTATTCTTGACATAACTATCCTATTTTAATATACGTAACATAAAACTTCACCGCCAACCTTCTGAGTTCTGGCTTCTTTATCTGTCATTACACCGTGAGAAGTAGATACTATTGCTACACCCAATCCGTTCAACACGCGCGGCAACTCTTTGTGCCCTACATATTGACGAAGTCCTGGTGTAGAAATACGTTTTAACTTCTTTATTGCATTAATATTGCTTACCGGATCATATTTCAAAGCTATTTTTATTGTGCCTTGAGGTCCTTCGTCTACAAACTTATAGTTAAGAATGTATCCTTTTTCAAAGAGAATTTTTGTGATATCTCTTTTTAAATTTGATGCAGGAATATCCACCACACGATGATGTGCTTGAATGGCGTTCCTCAATCGCGTCAAATAATCTGCTATTGGATCTGTCATTTTTATTGTTGGTTTAAATTGATCTCGACTATCGAGACAATATTTAATTTATTCTATCTCTTGTTGAG